>NZ_CP040890.1 GCF_006171285.1 Leclercia adecarboxylata
ACGCTATTTTTTGAAGGAAAAATGCTCTTTAAAGACAGAGAGTATTGAAGTGGTACTTTCCGGCAACTCGACGATCCCGGTTTCTTTGTTGTAGTAGGAAACCAGAACTTGGATGTAAGCATGACCTACGGCTTGGGTAAGAGCTACAGCAGTAGCTGCAGAAATGGCACCACCAATAAGGGAACCTACACCAGGAATAAATTTTAACGCATTAGAAACAACAGCCTTACCTACTTGAGCAACAGCTGTAATACCAAGAATGCCTGCTACAACAGATGTAGTTGTTGATGTAGATGTGTCCAATTCAAACTCAGAGTTTATTTTATATATCATTCCACTTTGTACAGCTGCAATTAACGGCGCATCAGACCCCGGAATAGGAGAAGCTCCGACAGCTCCAGCTGCTGCTGACGCTCCATGAACGATGTTTCTCGCGCCACTTTTCATGGCTTCAAGCCGTTCTCCCATCTTAACCATTTGAGCCTTTTTTAAGGCTTGCTTTGCACCTCTCTTAGCTTCTGGAAGACATTTAAAACTCGAGTCAACTAACTCATCCAAACCACTTACTGGAACAGTAAACTTCCCTATTTTTCTTTCTCTTGAATTAACACAAACATAGTTACCAGAAACATAACTTCCATGATGGCTATCAATTTCATTGATAGCCTCGCGAACAAATTCATCAGTGTCATCTTCAAGAGTTTTAGTGAATACAATTACAATAGGTATGTCATATTCTTTTAATATCCCGATAAGCTCTATATCTCTTGGTTCAACTCTGGCGCCAGAAGCATCAATGCACATCCAACCAAGGTGAGGAACATCATCCAAGTGTGAGTAGTTATCAAAGCTAGATTTAATTTCTTTTTTTAATTGATTTATTGTTTCTTCATAATCTTTAGATTCAATCCCTTTAGTGTCCCATAATACCATTCCTTTTTTGGGAACTTTAATTTTACTCAGATGCTGAGTAACTGGTTTACCCACTCCAGACTTGACTATTTCCTCCCCAAAAACAGCATTAACTAAGGAGCTTTTCCCAACGCCAGTGGCACCGAACAATATAATATTAAATCTTTCTTTTTTTTCTTCTGCTTCCTGTTTTGCTTTGTCAGCATCGAAAGTTTGTGAGTTGTAGTCATAAGAATCGCCTAAAAAGTCTTCATAAGAACTAGCCATAGTTACCTCTTTAATTGTCGATAATACGTGCTTCTACTTATCCCCATGCTTAGCCATGGTTTTTTTGATGTTAAGGACTCAGGATTAAAAGGTCGTCCACCACCTTTACTCTTTTTACCCCGTAAAGACTGGATATCGGATGTATGTGTTTTTTCTACATACTCTTTAAAAGATGATTCTGTTATTTTTATACTCGTCCACTTAGCAATGCTTTTAGCAATACCGTTCACCTCATTATCATCCAGTGGTGCTGCAAATTGCAGGTTATAGGCACTGGCGCGTTCGTAGCAGGCTTGAAGCCACTGGTCATACTCAGGCCAGCCCTGACGGATAGCGCGGTATGCCCACTTGCGGGTTCTGTCGAACAGGGTGCAGTTACGGCCTAAACCGTAGTCAGCAACGATTTCTTTGTCGTTCGCCGCATTCAGGTCGAGAAAGTCAGCCAGCCAGTCCAGCGTGTAAAGTTCAGGTTGCCATACGGCAATTTTCCAGTGGCCGTGGTTCGGATTTTTGCAGATTAGCCCCGAATACCCCGCGTCAGCCTCTAATTTTTTGCGTAGCGCGTTCTCAACGGCGGCGGCGTAGCGCAATGGCTTTATTTTTCCGTCCGGTGCGGTGCGTATCGAGGTTTTCAACGCGTACAGCAGGTGCGCATGTCCGTTGTCGGGGTTGGTGATGGTCAACGTAGGCGCGGGGGCGTTGCGATCGCTCCAGTCGATGGCGGCACCGGCGCGATCGACGTCGAATCCCAGCCAGAACATGGCGTGAGGCTGATTAAACTGGATGTATTTCGCCAGAATGGCGCGTTCCTTACCGGCAATCCGTACACCAAAATGCAGATCGTCCGAAAAGTACGGCTTGTGCGGTAAGCGGTCGTTGAAGAGTGTGAGTGCGGCGTTATGCAATGCGCCCTGCGCTTATGGCGGGCTGTTGTCTGGCACGTTTCATGTGCTAATATCCTTTCAAGGTTTCGTACCTGGCCCTGGTTATCATGCGGATCCGCCAAGATTTGAGCATGATGCCGGGGCTTTGTTTTTTCTGTTGCCGTTAAATTACACGCGAACGGCCTCGCCTGTCGAATCCTTCTGTCACAACGGCTTAGTGCGCCGCCAGCTCCTGGAAGAATTTCGGGTTCGCCTGGATGGTTGCCAGCACCTTCGCCGCCAGTCCGGTCGGATTACGGCGTCCGGTTTCCCAGCTTTTTATGGTGTCGAGGCTGGTTCCCAGCACTTTCGCCATCTCACTCTGTGAAACGTTCAGTTGTGCCCTGATAGCCTTCACGTCTGCCAGCTCGTAACGGGTGACGCGGGCAGGCTCTCTGACGCCGTTTTTGATTTCAACGGCTTCTTCCAGCGATGCTTTCAGCTCGTCAAAAAAACTCATGTCACACCTCGTCTTTCAGTTGTTGGGTCAGCGTCTTCAGCGCGGCTTTCTCCGCGTCCGTCAGGCTGTCTTTGGTGCTTTTCGGGTAGGCCATCACCAGATAAATCACCTCGGCGGTGGCCAGAAAATAAATCACCCTCGCGCTGCCGCTTTTTCCCTGGTTGCCCGTCGCCATTCTGACTTTTCGCAGCCCGCCGGTTTTCTGGATGAGATCGCCTTTGTCCGGCGACTCAATCAGCGTCTTTTGCAGCTCCCTGAGCTCTTCATCCGTGGCGATCTGTTTTATCTGACGGGTAAACATCGGGGTCTCGATAAATTCAATCGTGTGACTCACGGTTGTCTCCTGTATTTAACGGAGTACATAGTACACTTAATTCTGATTCCGGAAAAGAGGTCACATCGAGGGGCCATAGTACCGGGTCGGCTTTTTCTGCGGCTCCGGCTGTTGCTCGCGCAGCTTTTCCGCACGGGCGCGGTCATGCTGCGCAATCAGCGCATCAAGCGGCTGACGTTCCTGCTCAAGCTCTCGACCTGCGCGCGCAAGCTGTCCACCTGACTGCTCAAGTGCTGACACACCCGGTCGCTGTGCGTCAGCGCCTGTGAGGTAGCCTCGAACATGTGCTGCAAACTGCTGTAGCTGTCCTGCCACGCCTGCTGCTGTTGCTCGTAGCCTGCCTGTAAGCTCTCTAAGGCGCTCAGAAGCTGTTTTTCCATCTCGGTCATGGTTTTGGTCATCCTCGGTGTTAAAAACATGCTGTGGCGTTTCATGGCGCTCTGATGAGGTTATTTCGCCGTGTATTTCACCACGGTATTCCCGGCCTGCGAGGTGTAGGTTTCCACGCCGTGCGCCTGCTTCGGCAGCACCGCCAGGTAGGTGTTCCGGTTCTTTTCGTCGCTGTAAATCGTCACGCCCGCGCCGCTTTTCGCTTTCAGGCTCGCCAGCTGCTGGCTGTAGCTGTCCATCTCGCTCAGGCGTGAGGTGATGATCGTGCCCTGAAACCAGATTATCCCGCCCATGATGCCGATCAGCAGGGCGAAGCAGATGAATATCCACGCCATTGCTGTTGAGACTGACTTCCTGAGCATGCCCGTCAGCCTGCCGTTCTGCTCGCGGATAGCGTTGCTGATGCTCTGCGCGCTTGATTGCAGTTCCGCGCTGATAGACGTCTCCAGCCTCGCGAACTCGCGCTTCACGCTCTGCTCGGTATCCTGCGCCTGCTGCTTCGATTTCTCCTCGAAGCCCTTCGCCAAATTTAAAATCTCGCTCATAGATCATTCCTTTCAGCCGGATATTTCGGCCGCCGTCCGGATCGGCAATGCTGATACTGCTTTTAGTTTCCCGCGCCACGGTCAGGCCGTAGCTTTCCAGCTGCGTCACCACGTCCTGCCGGCTGCGGATCACGCCCTGCTGCATCAGGTTCATCAGGCCGGCGGTGATTTTCTCTGCCGCCTGCTGTTTGTCGCGGGGCAGATCACTGGCCTGCGTCAGCGGGCGGCGGTAAGTCGGGTCGTTCGGGTCGCGCAGCCCCAGTCGGTCGTTGGTCAGGGTCTGCCAGGCATTGACACGGGGGCGGTCAGCGCGGTCAAAGTAGGGTTGCAGGCGTTTGCCGCTCTGCAATTCGATGTTCGGGATGACAAAATTCAGCTCAAGCCGTCCCTTGTCGCGGTGCTCCACCCACAGGCAGGTGTACTGGTCGCGGTCGAGGCCGGTCAGCAGCGTGTGCTCCCATTCATCCATCAGGCGCGATTTCTCCGCGTCTGCAATGTCAGGTTCCTGGAATGACAGCACGCCGGAGGTGTAGGCGCGGGCAAAGTCGCAGCCGTCGATCAGTTCGCGCACATGTTCAGGGTTGCCGCGCAGTACGCTGGCCTGTTCGCGCTGCCGGTCTTTACCCAGCAGGTAATCCACCGGACCACTGCCGGAACCCGCACCGCGTGAGTGAATTTTAACGATCACGGTTCTGCTCCAGCAGGTCGCCAAGCTGCCGGTCAAGGCTGGTCAGTACGACAAGCAGCGAGGCACGTTCAGACGGCGTCAGGGAATCAGTCTGGTTCAGGCGGCGGGCTATCTGGTTCAGGTTGTTGCCAATCCCGCTGACCTGTCGCAGCAGTTCGGGCGCAACCTCTGGCACACGGCGCCTGCGTGAGGTGTGTTCTCCCAAACCAAGCTGACGCAGCCACTCCGCAAGATGAGCCCGGTCGCAGCGATCAAGCAGTCGCTGATGCTCAGTTTCAGTAAGACGGATTTTGATCTCTTTCGTTCGCTTTTCCATAGGCTCCGCTGAGAAAAAATTCGCACCACCGTGAGAATTTTTCGCAGTGGATGCCAGGGGTTTCGGGGGGCGGCGAGCCCCCTGAACCAGTCACGGTGGCACCTCGCTAGAGGGGACGCTGTGTGTACTGGCTTAAAGAGTAATGCAGTATGTCAGATTCTGTGCTGACTGCAAAAAAAAAAGCCCCGCTTATACGGGGCTGTTATCTGATATAGGTTGTTATTGTCTCA
>NZ_CP040891.1 GCF_006171285.1 Leclercia adecarboxylata
ATGTCTGAATTAGTTGTTTTCAAAGCAAATGAACTAGCGATTAGTCGCTATGACTTAACGGAGCATGAAACCAAGCTAATTTTATGCTGTGTGGCACTACTCAACCCCACGATTGAAAACCCTACAAGGAAAGAACGGACGGTATCGTTCACTTATAACCAATACGCTCAGATGATGAACATCAGTAGGGAAAATGCTTATGGTGTATTAGCTAAAGCAACCAGAGAGCTGATGACGAGAACTGTGGAAATCAGGAATCCTTTGGTTAAAGGCTTTGAGATTTTCCAGTGGACAAACTATGCCAAGTTCTCAAGCGAAAAATTAGAATTAGTTTTTAGTGAAGAGATATTGCCTTATCTTTTCCAGTTAAAAAAATTCATAAAATATAATCTGGAACATGTTAAGTCTTTTGAAAACAAATACTCTATGAGGATTTATGAGTGGTTATTAAAAGAACTAACACAAAAGAAAACTCACAAGGCAAATATAGAGATTAGCCTTGATGAATTTAAGTTCATGTTAATGCTTGAAAATAACTACCATGAGTTTAAAAGGCTTAACCAATGGGTTTTGAAACCAATAAGTAAAGATTTAAACACTTACAGCAATATGAAATTGGTGGTTGATAAGCGAGGCCGCCCGACTGATACGTTGATTTTCCAAGTTGAACTAGATAGACAAATGGATCTCGTAACCGAACTTGAGAACAACCAGATAAAAATGAATGGTGACAAAATACCAACAACCATTACATCAGATTCCCACCTACATAACGGACTAAGAAAAACACTACACGATGCTTTAACTGCAAAAATTCAGCTCACCAGTTTTGAGGCAAAATTTTTGAGTGACATGCAAAGTAAGTATGATCTCAATGGTTCGTTCTCATGGCTCACGCAAAAACAACGAACCACACTAGAGAACATACTGGCTAAATACGGAAGGATCTGAGGTTCTTATGGTAATCCTCCCGAAAAAGCAGTGTGTTCATAAGTAGAATTTTCTCGTAATCTCAACTGAGGAGATCTCTATGAAAAAATCACGTTTCACCGACAGCCAAATCATGACCATTCTGAAACAGGCTGAAGCCGGAACACCGGTCCCTGAGCTGTGCCGGGAACATGGCTTCAGCAGCGCCAGCTTCTATAAATGGCGGTCAAAGTTTGGCGGGATGGATGCCTCTCTGATGGCGCGTCTCAAAGAACTGGAAGATGAAAATCGGCGTCTTAAGAAAATGTATGCCGAAGAGCGACTTAAAGCTGAAGTTATTCAGGAAGCTATGTCAAAAAAGTGGTGAGGCCATCTCAACGCCGACAGATGGCCAGACACGCCGTCAGCACGCAGCAAATCAGTATCCGCCTGGCCTGCCAGATTTTTTCTGTCAGTGAAACGTGCTATCGATATCTGCCACGTCTTTCTGTAGAAAATCAGCGTATTGCTGGCTGGCTACTGCGCATTACAGGCAGCCAGCGGAACTGGGGTTTTGGTTTGTGCTTTTTGTACCTGCGTAATGTGAAAGGTTTTCGCTGGAACCATAAACGCGTTTATCGAATTTACTGCGAATTATCACTGAATATGCGGATCAAACCTAAAAAGAGGCTGAAGCGTGATAAGCCAGAGCCGCTTGCGGTGCCGGAATACAGCAACGAATGCTGGTCAATGGACTTCATGCATGATCAGCTTTCAGATGGCCGTTCAGTTCGGCTTTTGAACATTATTGATGACTTCAACCGGGAAGCCCTGGCAATAGAAGTGGACTTCTCGCTGCCGTCCAGTCGGGTAAAACGCACACTTGAGCAGATCATTGAATGGCGAGGTAAACCCGCCGCAATCAGATGTGACAACGGCCCGGAATACACGAGCCACGAATTAATAAACTGGGCGGAGGATAACGGAATAAAACTCAACTTTATTCAGCCGGGAAATCCGCAACAAAACGCTTATATTGAGCGCTATAACCGGACAGTGCGTTATGACTGGCTGGGGCAGTATTTATTTTGTTCGCTGGATGAATTACAACGCTACGCGACAGAATGGCAGTGGTTTTATAATCACGAAAGGCCGAATATGGCACTGGGTGGTTATACGCCAAGACAACATGAGCTGCGCACAGCCTAAGTTCTACTATTGACCTCTGCTAAAAATGGGGGGATTACCTTATGGCTCTTGTATCTATCAGTGAAGCATCAAGACTAACAAACAAAAGTAGAACAACTGTTCACCGTTACATATCAAAGGGAAAACTGTCCATATGCACAGATGAAAACGGTGTAAAAAAGATAGATACATCAGAGCTTTTACGAGTTTTTGGTGCATTCAAAGCTGTTCACCATGAACAGATCGACAATGTAACAGATGAACAGCATGTAACACCTAATAGAACAGGTGAAACCAGTAAAACAAAGCAACTAGAACATGAAATTGAACACCTGAGACAACTTGTTACAGCTCAACAGTCACACATAGACAGCCTGAAACAGGCGATGCTGCTTATCGAATCAAAGCTGCCGACAACACGGGAGCCAGTGACGCCTCCCGTGGGGAAAAAATCATGGCAATTCTGGAAGAAATAGCGTTTTCAGCCGGCAAACCGACTGAAACCGGATCTGCGATTCTGATAACAAGTCGGCAACACCAAAACAGCCAGTTTGCGAGCGGAAAAAAACGCACTTTTGGACGTTCCGGCGGGTTTCAGGGGTGAGTACCAGGTCAGTGGTGCGCGCAAGATCGCTTATGTTAAATACAGCAGAAAAACCATAAAATTACCCTATAACGCAAATTGCTTTTTATGCTAATATTTCGCAATGGAGGGCGAACCAGTGTTTAACGTCATATTGCACGATGATGTACCAAATGAGCTGGCTGGCTTACCGCCAGTAGTCAGAGCGAAGATGATTCGCCTGATTGATAAACTTAAAACCAACGCTACTGCATTACGAGAGCCAGATAGCAAACCACTCCGGGATGGATTATTTGAGTTAAGGACGATGGGGACGGATATTGCCAGAGGTCTTTATGTTTATCAGAAAGGCAGGAATATCTATCTACTTAGAGTCTTTATTAAAAAGACTCAGAAAACCCCATCGGGTGAAATATCTATGGCCTTTGAACGTCTTAAGGAGATGCTAAATGAGTAAAGTTAAAGGTATCGCTTGGGAGCATGTTAGGAATGAATTGATGTCTAATCCTGAGGTTCAAGCAGCCTATGAAGCAGAGGAGCGCAAGGAAAGACTTCAAGCTATGCTCGCTGAATGGCGTCATCACGCAGGATTAACAAGAGCCCAGGTGGCAGAACGCATGGGTGTTACTCCACCTACCGTTTCTCGCATGGAATCTAATGTGATTAAGGCTAGCATTGAAACACTGGCTCGATACGCAAGAGCATGCGGTGTTAAGCACCCTCAGATCACGTTGTAATTTTCAAGGCCGCTTTAAGCAGCCTTTTGATGCGTGCAAGATCGCTTATGTTGAACAAGGAGTTTTTTTGCAAAAAACCATCATTTCACACATATGAGATAATCCTAAGGGATATAAATAGGCTAATTTTGCCCAACGCGCCAAAAATGTAAAGTTAGCATTTACAGCTTGTAAGCCATTGTTCTAGTTTCACAACGGCAAATTGATGTTAAGTCTAAAAGACCGTGATAACTCATTGTGGAAGATTGAGAGCTAAATGTAACAATAGAGGACATTGTTAGTCCAAGATTTAAGGGGTGAATATGTCACCCCTAAGATAAAACATTTACAGCCATATCTAATACCTGCAAGGTGCAAAAATATCGAGTTGGCTCTGATAGACGGTGGTTTTTACATTCATAAGTCCTAGCAAACTGTCGAACAAATTGTCGTGGGAAAAGCCGCCCTGTTCTGCTCGCTGTGCAACACAAGTCATGTTCAACTGATTATCTTGGCTAAAGTCATTAGATACCCAAGCCAGCATTGGTACGCTAGTTTGTTCTTTCGGTGCAATACTATAGGGCGCACCATGTAAATACATGCCCTTTTCACCCAAAGACTCACCATGGTCAGAGAGATACAGCATTGCAGTATCGAACATATCCTGCTTACCTTTTAATTTATTCACCACTTCACTGAGAATAAAATCCGTATATAGAATAGTGTTGTCGTAGGTGTTAATCAGTTCTTCTTGACTGCAATTTTGAATATCACTGCGCGGACAATCCGGTATAAATTTACGATGCTCTGGCGGGTATCTAAGATAATAAGTTGGTCCATGACTACCAATGATATGCAAAAAAATTACTGTATCTTGACTTGGTGCTACTGCCAGAATTTTATCTAATTTGTTGAGCAATACTTGGTCAAAACAATATTGGCCAGAACACAGCTTCGGATCACTCTTCAAATCTATCGTGAGATTTTCAACCTGATCACACACACCTTTACAGCCAGAATCATTATCAAACCACTGTACTTTTATACCACTATGACTTAACACATCAATCACTGTGTCTTGAGCATTAGCACGGCGAGGATCATAGTCTGCCCGCCCCATTCGTGAAAACATACAGGGTAGAGACACCGCCGTGGCCGTGCCGCATGAGCTAGTATCGTTAAACGCAATCAGCCCCTGATTTTGGGTATGAGCATTGGTTGGCTTGTTATATCCATAATATTGATAGCTCATTGAGCGCGCAGTTTCACCCACAACAAACACTAATAAGTTAGGTTTAGTGTTCGGGTTACGACTGGCATTCTTCGCATCTAGGCCAAGTTGTTGGTATTCCATGGGCGTCTGCAAATAGTGCTCATTGAGATATTTAGATGCACTACTGACAAAATAGGTAGGGACAATGTAACGCCTTAACTCACTGTTGTTTCGACCAAATGCAGCATAATCTTGATAGTAAAAAAAGGCGACTATCCCAATGCCAACGAACATTAGCAGCATAAAGGCTAATTTATGCAATAACTCCTTAAAAAAGGGCTGATAATGAATATCGGCCTTATAAATAAGATATGACGGTAATAGCCCAGTCAGCAGTAGATTGGTAATTGATGCAAGATTTACATACATCAATGCTTCAGCAGGATGTGTTTGAAACGTGTTTTCTATCATGCCGTAGTCAAACACGACATTGTATTGATAGGCTGCAAAAAATACACTTGAGGAAAGTAACGTCAATACGATAAAAAAGGGCTTCAGCAGGTATTTGACGGTAAAAATTGAAAACAAAAAACTCAGCGCAAATGTTAAAAATAGCGGCATAGATGCGATGAAAAGGGGATCAACTTCTGGTTGTTTTTCAATTCCTTTTCGCACTATACCAAAGAGCGGTAGATTGAAAATGGCAACATAAAACAACGCAGTGATGAAAGTGAATTGGTTAACCGATAACGTCTTAAATCTAGAAATCACAAAAACCCCTTTTTTGCTAAAAAAAACAATACTAGCTTGACCTCATTAAAATAACCTTATGATTAAAAGGTTATTTTAATGAGTCACCAACAAACTTAACAGATAAGACCGTTTTAGGTGAATTGAGCCCAATTCACCTAAAAGTTACATGTAAAGGAAGGTGCGAACAAGTCCCTGATATGAGATCATGTTTGTCATCTGGAGCCATGGAACAGGGTTCATCATGAGTCATCAACTTACCTTCGCCGACAGTGAATTCAGCAGTAAGCGCCGTCAGACCAGAAAAGAGATTTTCTTGTCCCGCATGGAGCAGATTCTGCCATGGCAAAACATGGTGGAAGTCATCGAGCCGTTTTACCCCAAGGCTGGTAATGGCCGGCGACCTTATCCGCTGGAAACCATGCTACGCATTCACTGCATGCAGCATTGGTACAACCTGAGCGATGGCGCGATGGAAGATGCTCTGTACGAAATCGCCTCCATGCGTCTGTTTGCCCGGTTATCCCTGGATAGCGCCTTGCCGGACCGCACCACCCCGTCAGTAGCTGAACAGGAGGGACAGCTGATAGAAACAGAAGCCACTGGAGCACCTCAAAAACACCATCATACACTAAATCAGTAAGTTGGCAGCATCACCCATGTCCGAAAGTAAGCAAAACCATTAACGGACAGCCGGATCATTTCGTACATCCCTTACGGTCAGGGGTTCGCGCTCAATGGAACGAAATCACCCGTTAGCTTAAAACGCTTAACGTAGGATAATTTCCTTTTTCCAAGCGGACCCGTCCCTCAGCCCCACCATGACGACTGAAGTGGCTGTAAACGCAGTACCTATCAATTTCAATATAAACAATGAACTAACGCTGTTAGCGTGGTTTTTTGCATCATTGGCCCTCAAACCCCATTAAAGACTACAGCCTGCACATTGACCCGTCGGTCATTATTAACCAGAAAATCACCGCCGCACCCACCATCGGTAAAAGATGGTACGTGTACGATAACGCGATACTGAATCAGCTTGAGCACCGTCTGGTGAAAACGCTGGAAGGTTTTATGCCGAAGCTCAGAGCACGTTACGACGATATTTACGTGCTGCGTAACGACGAGCAGTCAACGCGCTTTAAGCTCACGGAGTTCGGCGGCGTGCGCGGCTTTATGCCGGACTTCATCATGATACTGACGCGCCATGCGGATAATGCTTACTGGCAGGTCTTCCTTGAGCCGAAAGGGGATGACCGTCTGCTGGATGACGCATGGAAAGAGCGGATGCTCGAAACCCTGAATGACAGGGAGCGCATTGTGATTGATGAAAATGAGGACGTCAGGCTGGTCGGAATTAAATTCTTTGCCAACAGTCAGATGGACGCCTTCGTCAGCGACATGCAAAACCGGCTGAATGAGGGCGAATCGCTGGAAACCGCTTCGCTCTCCCTGCCGCTGTAATTCACGACAACAATAACGGCGCAATGTGCGCCGTTATGTTATTTTTTGATAATCATCCAGGTATTCTCTTTATCACCATACGTAGCTCGGGTGTCCACTTTAACGCAGGGCTTTCCGTCACAACGCGATATATCAGCCAGCGGGGCTTTCTTCTGCCAGACCGCTTCCATCCGTTGCATTTCAGCAATCTGGCTGTACCCGTCATTCATAAACCACGTAAATGCCGTCACGCAGGCAACCATGACGAAAAATATCGTCAGCACGAGATAAATCGCGGATTTCCACGTATAGCGCGACATCTCGCGTCGCATTTCATGGATCATCGCCTTCGCCGTATCGGTAGCCTGATTAAGCGCTTCTGTCGCCGGTTTCTGCTGTGCTAATCCGGCTTGTTTCAGCTCTTTCTCAACCTGAATGAGCGCGGCATGAACAGATTGCCTGACGGTTTCAGTCATATTACCGGACGCGCTGTCCAGCTCACGAATGAGCCTGCTCAGCGTGTCACTCTGCTGCTGTAATTGTGCTGAGGCGTCCTGAAACTGCTCAGTCAGAGAGGTAACACGCTTTTCCAGCGCCTGATGATGCCCGATGAGGGCAGCGATTTGTTTAATGTCGTCGCTCATGAAAAATCCTGTCTATCGTGAAAATGACCAGCCTTTATCCGGCTTCTGTCGTGTCTGTTCGGCGAGTCTCTGCTGTTCTTTCTCCTGCTGACGCTGTTTTTCTGCCAGTCGCTCCATTTCCTGATGTATCCCCTGAAACTCCGCCATTGTCTCGTTCACAAGGGACTGAAGGTCGATTTCGTCCTGTACGTCCTTCAGCGCATCACTGACCAGTGCGTTCAGCTTCTCCGGCTCTTTCTCAAAATCGAAAACCCTGCCGGAAGTGTCTTCCTGCGCAGGTTCAGGCTTCTGCTCTTGTTTTATCGTCAGGTTATCCCGCTCGCTGATGGCTTCCCGTAGCGAGGTGGTCACGTCAATCACACTGTCACGTTCATCACGAGACTGCTCCGCCTGCCTTTCAGCGTCCCTGCGCTCAAGGATGGCCTGTAACTGCGCAGTATCGAACCGCTGAACCTGTCCCGCGCCAAGATGCCGCTCAGGCTCACGCTCAATGCCCTGAGCTTTGAGTGAGCGTGCATCAACGCGGTCGGTATGCTGATACCGTTCAAGGTGCTTATTCTGTAGGTCAGCCCAGCGTTCCCGCTGGGCGACGAGGTGCTCTTTGCGTTCTGTCGGCGTTTCCCCGAAACGTGCCTTTTTCGCACCGCCGCGCTCAGGGGCTTTGCTGTTAGCTCGCTTAAAATACTGCTGCGGGTCACGGTCGATACCGTCATTCATCCGCTCAGAGAACATGATATGCGCGTGCGGCTGCTCGCCGCCGGCTATCGCCGCTTTCGGATTATGAATGGCGAACTGATACGCATGACGGTCGCCGATTTCCTGCCGGACAAAATCGCGGACCAGTTCAAGGCGTTGTTCGGGTTTCAGCTCACGCGGCAGGGCAATCTCGATTTCACGGTAGGTACAGCCGTTGGCACGTTCAAACGTGTCAGCGGCTTTCCAGAACTCCGTCGGTTTATGCGCTGCCCAGGCAGGCATATTGCCGGACTCCTTGTGCTCAAGGTCGGAGTCTTTTTCACGGGCATACTTTCCCTCACGCGAAATATAATCGGCATGGGGAGAGGCACTGCCTTTCCCGCCGGTTTTTACGCTGAGGTGATAGGAGGCCATCGTGTTTTTATCCCGCTGAAGGCGCGCACCGTTTCTGAACGAAGTGAAGAAACGTCTAAGTGCGCACTGATAATAAAAAGCTTATCAGTGATTCTACCTGCATTTGACCTCGGCCGCCATTCCTGACCATAATTTCCACATCAACATTCAGAGGATAAATGGGCATGAATAAAAGCGAAAAACAGGAAAAATGGGCAGCAGACAGAGTGCAGTACATTCGCGGCTTAAAGTCGCCGAATGAACAGCAGAAACTCATGCTGATACTGACGGATAAAGCGGATAAAACAGCGCAGGATATCAAAACGCTGTCCTTGCTGATGAAGGCTGAACAGGCAGCAGAAAAAGCGCAGGAAGCCAGAGCAAAAGTCATGAATCTGATACAGGCCGAAAAACGGGCAGAAGCCAGAGCCGCCCGTAAAGCCCGTGACCATGCCCTGTACCAGTCAGCCGGACTGCTTATCCTGGCGGGTCTGGTTGACAGCCAGACGGGGAAGCCTGTTGATGATACCGCTGCCTTGCTGGGTGCATTAGCCAGTCTGAATGACCTGTCGAGGGATAATCCGAAGTGGTCAGACTGGAAAATCAGAGGTCAGGAACTGCTGAACAGCAAGAAGTCTGACAGCTCTGCATAGCAGACCTGCCATAAAACGCCCTGAGAAGCCCGTGACGGGCTTTTCTTGTGTCATGGGTAGATTTCCTCGTGTGAGTCCATGAAAAGCGCCTGTAGCATCATTTACCCCCATTCCCTGCCAGAGCCGTGAGCGTAGCGAACTGAATGTCACGAAAAAGACAGCGACTCAGGTGTCTGATGGTCGGAGACGAAAGGAATATTCAGCGATTTGCCCGAGCTTGCGAGGGTGCTACTTAAGCCTTTAGGGTTTTAAGGTCTGTTTTGTAGAGGAGCAAACAGCGTTTGCGACATCCTTTTGTAATACTGCGGAACTGACTAAAGTAGTGAGTTATACACAGGGCTGGGATCTATTCTTTTTATCTTTTTTTATTCTTTCTTTATTCTATAAATTATAACCACTTGAATATAAACAAAAAAAACACACAAAGGTCTAGCGGAATTTACAGAGGGTCTAGCAGAATTTACAAGTTTTCCAGCAAAGGTCTAGCAGAATTTACAGATACCCACAACTCAAAGGAAAAGGACTAGTAATTATCATTGACTAGCCCATCTCAATTGGTATAGTGATTAAAATCACCTAGACCAATTGAGATGT
>NZ_CP040892.1 GCF_006171285.1 Leclercia adecarboxylata
TGAAAGCCAGATACAAGGGGCTGCTGAAAAACGATAACCAACTGGCGATGTTATTCACGCTGGCCAACCTGTTTCGGGCGGACCAAATGATACGTCAGTGGGAGAGATCTCACTAAAAACTGGGGATAACGCCTTAAATGGCGAAGAAACGGTCTAAATAGGCTGATTCAAGGCATTTACGGGAGAAAAAATCGGCTCAAACATGAAGAAATGAAATGACTGAGTCAGCCGAGAAGAATTTCCCCGCTTATTCGCACCTTCCCTTTATTGTGATAAACAATTGTGTCATTTTCCTGGGACGTGCGGGTAATCAACTCAGACAAGATCGGATGAAGAATATCCAGCTTCCTATAATATCTGCGCCAGACGACCTTTTTACATGTAAAAATTTGATGCGAGCGAATCTGTTGACTCAAATAATTTGACTGGAAGCCTAGTCGATGCGCAGTGGCTCACATTTAGCCGTAGTGGGCTGGTGAGATACAAATAAATCGTTGTTGAGGTATAAAAAAACTTTGCTTTTTTTAGTTCAATAATAATCGTAAGTTGTCAGTAGCAGAAAAGATGATTAATTATTGCCTGTGTTAGTGAAACCTAATTTATACAGTGATCCGGTATTTTAATTCTGGTGAATAATAAAATTACGGCGGAGATGTTTTTATGGAAATAGTCGTGTTATTGCCATTGTTGGTAATGGTGATACTCGTTTTGCGAAATAAGCATATGATTCTGGCAGGACTGGTGGGCGGACTAACCGCGATGCTGGTTGGTGGCATCGGTTTTTCGCAGGCAAGTAAGATCGTTATGACATCAATTCCCGGGATGACGGGAATTATCACCCCGGTTATCTATTCTGCTGTGGCGTTGGTACTGGCTAAACTCGGTGGTTTTGAAGCGTTGCTCGGTCTGAGTCGCAGAGTGTTTGGCCGAAAGCAATATCTCATTGCGGCGGCGATTGTACTCACTCAGGCGTTAGCAACTTATGCCGCAGGGCTTGGGGCGGGTAATACCATGGTAACCGGGCCTCTTGCGCTGGCGATTGTAGGTGCTGTTCCACAGCTGATAGCGGGCATGGCAATTGTGACTGCCGCGAGCTTTATTACGTCACCTTCAGGGGCCGATGCGGCCGCTATTTCAAAAATTGCCAACATTGAAATTGCAACCTATAGCGATACGATGTTCCCCATTACCGTCTGCTTGTGGACTTTGGGAATGACTATCGCTGCATTCGGCGTCTGGAAAAGCGGAAGCGTCCTGCAGGATGAGGATACGATGTCCGATGTTACGCTGAAAGAACAGTTAATTAAGGTCATGCCTCCCGTATATTTTCTGGTAGTCGTTGTGGCAGGCAAAAACTTGAATGAGTTATTCGATTATTCGCTGTTTAGCCCGATATTTAATATGTTCAGTACGTTGATGCTGGGTTTTGCAGTAACACGTCAGTCTCCCGGTAAGCTGGCTGAAGAACTGGTACAGAACTCTTCTTTCCTGCTAACAAAACTATTCGCAATTGGCATTTTCCTCGGTTTTATCAACATACTGGCGGAAATTGGTACGTTCACCTATATTGCTGAATTTATTAAATCATCACCCGCCTTTGTTACCGTACCCGTGGCTGTATTTATTGCTTTTTGCATCTCGATTCCGGCAGGAGGATACAGCGTGGGGGTCAGTACCCTGGTCATGCCGATTATGGTGGAGTCCGGGCTTTCTATTACACAAATTGGTCTGGCGGCACTTGCTGTAGGTGTGGGCACGCAAATGAGCCCGGTTCAAATCAACGTGGCTTCACTGTCACAGTCATTCAAGCTGGATATTCAGCGAATTGTTAAAATTAATGCACCTTATATGGCTGGCGTTGCGGCGATACTGTGCATCATGGGATTCTTCTTATAAAACATCTTACAAAACTTGCTGTCCCTGGTATCTGAAAAAGAGGAAATACACTATGCAAAAAGTTGAAGTGTTCCGTATTCCAACTGCATCGCCGGATGATGTATCTGGTCTGAAAAATTTGATTGAGAATGGTAGTGTTGATCCACGTGATATTATTGCTGTATTGGGTAAAACTGAAGGTAATGGTTGCGTTAACGACTTTACCCGCGGTTTTGCAACGCAAAGCCTCTCTATCTTCATGGCTGAGCAATTAGATATGTCCGTCAGCGCCGTACAGGAGCGGATCGCATTTGTCATGTCAGGCGGCACGGAAGGCGTAATGTCGCCCCATCTGACGGTGTTTACCCGCAAAGAGGTGGATCAACCCGCAAAGGAAGGTAAACGTCTGGCAGCCGGTATTGCCTTTACCCGGGATTTTCTCCCAGAAGAAATTGGCAGAATGGCGCAGGTGAAAGAAGTCGCTGAAGGGGTGCGTATTGCGATGAAAGATGCTGGCATTACCGATCCGCAGGATGTTCATTTTGTGCAAATCAAGTGTCCTTTACTGACGGCAGATCGTATTGAGGACGCCAGAGTGCGCGGTCAAACCGTTGCTGTTCATGATACGTATAAATCAATGGCCTACTCCAGAGGGGCATCCGCCCTCGGCGTCGCGCTGGCCCTCGGTGAAGTGTCAGAAGATGCGTTGAACGATAAGGTCATTTGTCAGGACTGGACGCTTTATTCCGGTGTGGCGTCTACTTCGGCAGGTGTGGAACTTCTGAAGGATGAAATTATTGTTATCGGAAACGCTGAAAACACGACCAGCGATCTGCGCATCGGGCATGCGGTGATGCAGGATGCTATTGATATCGATGCCCTGTTTGCCGCTATGCGTGAAGCCGGTCTTGAATTTGACGGTCTGCCGCCGCAGGAAGAGCTGGATCGGATCGTAAATGTGTTGGCCAAGGCTGAAGCAAGCTCCACAGGAACGGTGCGGGGAAGAAGAAATACGATGCAGGACGACTCTGATATCAACCATACCCGCTCGGCCCGGGCCGTGGTCAATGCAGCCATTGCCGCGATTACACGTGACCCGCTCGTGTATGTCTCCGGGGGGGCTGAGCATCAGGGGCCAGATGGCGGCGGTCCCATTAGCGTAATCGCGAAAGTGTAAGCAGCCTGGCAAGGGGGAACGAGCGGTTAATCACGCTCACTCCTGCGCCAGAACAACCGCGGGGCGGCCCTGCCGGGCAGGGAGCGAGCCGGACTTGGTTTTACGATGAGAGGTGATGCACATGAATAACCACTTTGTCGGAATTGATGAGAAGCCCCCGTTTCTATCTTTGCTGTTAATGGGGATTCAGCACGTGCTGGTGCTGTTCTCAGGTCTGGTAGCCGTACCGTTGGTGGTGGGCATGGCGCTTGGTCTGCCCAGTACGGATATTACTGTTCTGGTCCAGGGCAGCTTGATTGTTAGCGGTACTGGTACGCTGATTCAATGCCTTGGTTTAGGACATCTGGGATCCCGGTTGCCCATTTGCATGGGCTCGGCGTTTGTCTTCATTGCACCCAGTATCACGGTGGGGTCGCAGATGGGGATCCAGGCCGTGTTTGGCGCATCCATGGTGTGCGGGTTTGTCGCCTGGATCCTCAGTTTTTTTATTGGAAGAGTGCAGAAACTGATTCCTCCGCTGGTGACCGGAACTATTGTTTCACTGATTGGTATCAAGCTGCTGCCGCTGGGATTCACCTGGCTTGCTGGTGGGCATAGTGAACTTTATGGCAAGCCGGTATGTTTTCTGATCGGCGGCGTTGTGCTGGTGGCATTACTGGTTGCCAGCCAGTCGCGAAAAGGCTTGTTATCATCGTTTTCCGTCATTATTGCCATTATGCTGGGATATGTTGTATCGGCACTGCTCGGCATTCTTGACCTCCACCACGTGCAGGATGCTTCCTGGGTCTCTTTTCCTGATTTGCTGCATTTTGGTTGGCCGACTTTTTCGTATTCGGCCATTGTCATCATGATGATTGCTCAACTTACCGCCGTACTGGAAAGCATTGGTAATACATACGGTACGGGAGCTGCGGTACGCAGAGAGATCACGCATAAGCATTTGTCTGGCGCAATCTCAGTCGATGGTATCGGCTCGATTGTCGCGCCGCTGCTTAACGGTTTTCCTCTGACCTGTTTTGCCCAGAATATAGGGGTCATCAGTATCACTCGCGTGGCAAGCCGCTATGTGGTTGCCTCAGCGGGTGTGGTTCTGATTGCACTTGGGTTGATTCCCAAATTTTCAGCTCTGGTCGCGGGAATGCCGGCACCGGTGCTCGGTGGAGCGTCTCTGATTATGTTCGGCTCTATCGTCGGGTCAGGCGTCGCCCAGATTAAGGATTCAGGACCGTTCGACCAGCGAGCAGCCATGGTTTTTTCAACCTCTCTCGCACTCGGACTGGGGTTTGGCCTGGC
Source organism: Leclercia adecarboxylata (assembly GCF_006171285.1). Lineage (NCBI taxonomy): Bacteria > Pseudomonadati > Pseudomonadota > Gammaproteobacteria > Enterobacterales > Enterobacteriaceae > Leclercia > Leclercia adecarboxylata. The sequence continues at coordinate 4,346 of NZ_CP040892.1, forward strand.
GCCGAAAGACGCTTTTGATGCCTTTTCGCCATCGCTGGCCGTGCTCCTGGAGTCGGGTGTGGCGATTGGTGGAATGGCGGCAATTATATTGAATCTGGTTCTTCCGCGATCACCTGAACCATCCGTTAGCTGAAATCGCGAGGGTTGAAGTTTATTTATTTAATTCATTTTTCGCTTTTATTGAATTGTTCTGCCGTATAAATGATATTTTATGATTCCAGTCTCTGGCAGGTATTTACCTGACCAATGGAAGATGGCCAATTATTTATTTTTACTTGTGGTGGATATAAGGTTGAATCATTATCGGTAATTCTCCGATGGAGGTGAAATATGACATCTTTAACACTGATTCCCGTTACGGTCGGGTATTTGGCCATTGACCGTCTGAACGATGCCGGGAATCAACAAATAAATGTTCACAGCTGCTTTACAAATACGATGAATTTATTGTTGTCTGATGGTGAATTACTGATACTGGCTTCGGAGCACACCGGTTTAAATCATCCTGATACTATTATTGTTAGCGTACCGGCGAACTGGGATTGGCGTTGTACCGGGCGTGCGGGGATTACGTTCGGTGATGGTATATTCAGCAATCCGGTTTGGCAAATGGATATACGCCATGTTAAACGTTGGCAGCAAACAGACTTATATCCATTAATAATGACGGAAACTGAAAGGAAATATACGTTTCTTGCTGAGCAATTAAAAGTGTACAGTCAGAGATATTCGATCAAAAGTGCAATTATGCTGTTGCCCGATAATATGGCTAAACAGGTAAATCGACCATTGCGCGAAGTAAATATCGCCATTGAAGATAATGAGCAGCAGATTAGCCAGCTGGTTGACGGATTAATTGGTTTTGGTTTCGGTCTGACGCCCGATGGCGACGATTATCTTCTCGGATATCTCGCAGCCATCTCTTTTTTGCCACAGGACATTATTTCGAGGCAGCGACGGGCGCTTACCAGAATTATTATATCGAGGCTGGATCGTACCAATGATATTAGCCAGCATTATCTGAAGCGCGCGACGGAGGGCCATTTTTCTGAAGCGATTTGTCAGCTGCTGACGCACCTATCGGCGCCTTTTTCGCCTTCGCCTCTTGCGGCGGCGGCGACAGCTGTCATGCGGTTTGGCGCCTCTTCCGGAGTCGATTGTCTGGCTGGACTACTTCATGGCATACGTGCGTCAACCCGCATTCATTAAGGCATAACACGATGTGTTTTACCGGAGGGATTTTCCCTCTTACGACTAATTGTTGCTGATTTCTTATGGCAATGGCGAATGAACAGGTAGCCTACATGAAAGTACTACACGGTATTTTTAAAAATCTTTATCAGGATTCCGTTTCCCTAATGCAGGTTTCCGCAAGCATCATCAATTTGCCTGGTATTAAGCAGGCATCCGTTGTGATGGGAAGTGAGACCAATCTTATTCAATTAAGAGACGCAGGGCTGGGCGACAATATTGCTGCAGGTCCTAACGATCTTATTATTGCGATTATGGGGGAAGATGAGGCCTGCGAGCAGGCACTGGCACTGGCGAAGGAGAAACTTAACAGTAAGCCGCAGGCTGATACAGAAGCCGGGAGAAGGCTGGTACAGTTTACCAGCTTGGCTATGGCGGCTGAACAGGATCCAGAGGCTAATTTGGCGCTGATCTCCGTTCCCGGCGATTATGCTGCCGCCGAGGCAATCAAAGCTATTGAGCTCGGTATGCATGTCATGCTGTTTAGTGACAATGTGAGTCTCGCCGAGGAAAAAGCGATCAAAACCCTTGCTCGGCAGAAAAATCGGTTGGTGATGGGGCCTGATTGCGGTACGGCGATTGTTAATGGGATCCCGCTGGGGTTTGCTAACGTTGTCCGCAGAGGGGGTATTGGCATTGTTGGTGCTTCCGGCACGGGGTTGCAGGAAGTCACCTGCCGCATTGATCAATTGGGCGGAGGGATTTCCCAGGCGTTAGGGACCGGTGGCCATGATTTACACGAGGAAATTGGTGGTATCAGCATGCTGATGGGGCTGAATGCCCTGGCGGAAGATGATGAGACGCAGGTGATTGTCCTTATTTCCAAACCGCCAGCCTATGACGTTGCGGAAAGGGTTCTCACCCAAGCGCAGAAAGCAGGAAAACCCGTTGTTGTAAACTTTTTAGGTGCTGCACCGCAGAGCGTTACGCGGCCAGGTGTTGTTGCCGCATTAACGCTGGCAGAGGCCGCTGAACTGGCTATGTCGTTTGTTGCGCCAGAGTCCGCTCAGCAGGCGCAGTCATCAGCATGCTGTACTGAAGATGAATTTATTCAAAAGCAAACGCAGATTAACGGCGCCGATAATTCACGTAGATATATACGGGGCGTTTTTGCGGGCGGAACATTTTGTTATGAAAGTCAGTTAATTTGCCAGCGTAATGGTATAACCGCCCATTCTAATACGCCAATAAAAGGAAACTTAGCGCTAAATAATATCTGGCAGAGTGAGGGGCATACCTTAATTGATATGGGGGATGATGATTTCACCCGCGGCCGTCCACACCCCATGATCGACCCGACGCTGCGTAATCAGCGGATTATCGCTGAAATTAACGATCCGCAAACGGCGGTTGTGCTTTTTGATCTTGTTCTTGGCTATGGCGCAGCACCGGAGCCAGCCGAAGAATTACTGAAACTGCTCAATGCTACCAACAGAGCGGCCAGCCCGTTATTAATAGCCCATGTTTGTGGAACACAGAGCGATCCACAACAGCGTAGCGTGCAAATTGGCGCCTTGAGACGCTATGGCGTTCTGGTTGCTGACAGCAACGCTCAGGCTACATGCTGGGCCGCCAGCGCAGTAAATAATCTGGGAAATAAATAAGGAACTGATATGAACTCATTATTTTCTCAGTCACTTAATGTGATTAACGAAGGCCTTGCCAGTTTTGCCGATAATATCAGGCAAGCCGGGGGAGAGGTCACTCCTTTGAACTGGCAGCCGCCCGCTGAAGGGGATCGTTTTACCGGGCTGTCCCTCGCGGGGCTTATTAACCATCCCGTCGTGGAGCGCGCCAATCAGGTGGCAATGGGGCGCTATCTTGACGCTCAGCCGGTATTAGTGGATGTCCTGACCGCGGCTGTGGCGATTCCGGCAATGGCGGAACAAAAATTAATTCTGCATGCCGGTCCCCCTATCGCTTGGGAAGAGATGTGCGGGCCGGTCAAGGGTGCCATTATCGGCGCAATATTGTTTGAAGGCTGGGCGGCAAGTAAAGATGTGGCATCTCGTTTGGTTCTTAATGGCGAAATTGCCCTTGCTCCGTGCCACCATTACGACGCCGTTGGCCCTATGGCCGGCGTTATTAGTCCTTCGATGCCGTTGTGGGTAATCGAAAATAAAACTAACGGCAAGCGTGCCTTCAGTAACTTTAATGAAGGCCTGGGCAAAGTTTTACGCTTTGGGGCGAACAATGAAGAGGTCCTGGAGCGCTTAACATGGATATCGCAGGAATTAGGCCCGGTAATGAAAGCGGCGGTGTGCCAGTTGGGTGAGCTTGAACTAAAACCCATAATGGCTCAGGCGTTGCATATGGGGGATGAGGTACATAACCGTAATGCCGCCGCGACGGGGCTGCTAATTAAGCGTTTATTTCCCGTGCTGCTGAGATGTAACTTACCGAACGTCCAGCTTCAGAAGGTCGTGTCATTTATTTCTGGTAACGATCATTTCTTCCTGAATCTTTCTATGGCGGCAAGTAAGTCGATGATGGATGCCGCCGCTAATGTACCATTCAGCTCGCTAGTGACTGTTATGGCACGAAATGGCGTCAACTTCGGTATCCGGCTCTCGGGCCTTGGTGACCAGTGGTTCCAGGCGCCGGCCAACCCGGTAGAAGGGTTATTTTTCCCTGGCTATAGCGTAGAGGACGCCGCGGCTGATCTGGGAGATAGCGCCATTACTGAAACCGCAGGCGTGGGCGGCTTTGCGATGGCATCTTCCCCGGCCATCGTTAAATTTGTGGGGGGGACCCCCGCTGATGCAACTGAAAATAGCCGACGCATGCAGTTTATTACCGTGGGCTCAAACCCTGCGTTTACTCTACCTGCCCTGAACTTTTCACCGACCGCGGCCGGTATCGACGCGCGTAAAGTTGTCGATCGCAGCATACTACCGATTATCAACACCGGTATCGCCCATAAGGAAGCCGGCGTTGGCCAGATTGGCGCCGGAATCACCACGGCTCCGATGGCCTGCTTTAGTGCAGCGATTCGGGCTCTTGCGCAAAAGCTCACTGAGGAGAATCCCGAATGAGTAAACCTTTAGCCGTTGTGGCCGTGGGCGGAAATGCGCTCATTGCCGATGACAAGCGTAATAGTATTGATGAACAGTATGCGTGTGTCACTGATTCCGTTCGCTATCTTTGCGATATGATCGAGGTCGGTTGGGAAATGTTGTTAACTCATGGCAACGGGCCACAGGTCGGCTTCATTCTGCGTCGTTCTGAAATATCCCGGGAGGAAGTCTCTCCGGTCCCCCTCGACTACGCGGTGGGTGATACGCAGGGAGCGATTGGTTATATGTTCCAGAAAGCGTTCAAAAATGAGCTGCAGCGGCGCGGTATTCACAAACCTATAGTCTCACTAGTGACGCAAACCCTTGTCGATAAAGATGATGCCGCGTTCAGCCACCCCTCAAAACCCATTGGCGCGTTTCTGGATCGCCATACCGCTATGCAGCGCCAGAAAGAGCTGGGCTGGACAATCATGGAGGACTCAGGGCGCGGCTGGAGACGTACCGTTCCATCACCTCAGCCACTGGAAATTATTGAGCTTGAAACCATTGCTCAGTTATTGCGTTACGGTTGTATTGTGATTGCCTGTGGCGGTGGCGGTATTCCCGTTGTTCGCGATCGTGATGGAATGTTGCATGGTGTAGAGGCGGTTGTTGATAAGGATTTAGCCTCAGCCCTGATAGCAGATAAACTCCATGCCGAATTACTGCTGATATCCACTGGGGTTGAACAGGTTGCTGTCAACTTTGGTACGCCCGAGCAGCGGGGGATCAATAGCCTGACTATCGCTGAGGCTCAACAATTGCTCAAAGAAGGGCAATTTGGTGAAGGAAGTATGCAGCCCAAGGTCGAAGCGATTGTTGATTTTGTGTCGCGTAGCCAGTCGAAAGGGAGAAGTGCGAAGGGACTTATTACCAGTCCGAATGCCATTCACGCGGCTTTGCAGCATAAAACCGGCACCTGGATTGGAGAGGAGTAATCCGCTGCGGTAACCCTTAAATCCGCCGCGGCTGCTATCCATGCTGATGACAATCGCGGCGTTAGCAGGAGGGGGGAGAGTTTGCTCCTGCGACAAATCCTTGCAGCCTGGCGTCACGCTATCGGGTGCTGGCTTTTTCCAAACTAAATCCCTTGTGTTATGTTTATAGGTGTCACCATCATCTATGATTTACAGGCGACGATCAGAATCAGAGGTACTGCCGGGATAGCAACACAGGGAGATAGAGATGTTCATTTCTGATGAAGTATTGCGCATAGTTCATCTGGTTGCACACTATCAGAGCATTGCAACGGCCGCTGAACAGCTCAATAAAGTACCTTCGGCGTTAAGCTATACAATAAAAAAGCTGGAAGAAAGCCTCGGCGTGGAGTTATTCGAGCGTAAGGGACGAAACATCGGGCTAACTCCTTCAGGGGAGTACTTTATTCAACACAGTAAACCCATTCTCAACGATATTGATTCTTTATGTCGTAATACCACATTAATCCATACTGGGGTTGAACAAGAATTAACGGTAGCATTTAATAATATTGTGCCTAAAAATATTATTTCAGAATTTATTTCAGAATTTGAAAAAACATTCGACTTAACGCAGTTAACAGTAAACACTGAAGTTTATAACGGCTGCTGGGACGCCATTTATCACAATCGTGCGGATGTGGTTGTTGGCGCCCCTCACTCCGTGCCATCCAGTGATGGAATAATAAGCGAACATGTTGGCTATATGGATTGGGATTTTGTTGTTGGTCCGCAACATTCGCTAGCTACTCACATTCACCCATTAGAAAACAGAGAGTTACGCCAATATACTGCTGTTTGCATCCGGGATACGGCGACGAATTTTATCCCTCTTTATGCCTGGCATCTTGAGGGACAAAAAGCAGTATTTGTACCCGATCTTGAAATCGCTATTTCGCTGATAAAAAGTAATACTGCGATAGGATACCTTCCCCATCATTTAGCCAGGCCGCTACTGAACAATGGTAGATTAATAAAGAAATCTATGCTTGAGCATAAGCACGCGACGCAGTTATTTGTGGCCGCGAAAACGGATGGTTTGGGAGAGGCAGGCCGCTGGTGCCTTGAATACTGGCTGCGTCCGGATATTAAATTCAGGCTGAATGGTTAGGTTCGAATAAAAAGTCTTCCTCATTTTTACCCAGTAAATCTGTTGAACAAGGTATGTTATGATCTTGCTCTGTATCTGTGAACGAAATCTATTTTTACTCCCTGATAAAATTAATTGATAATATTATTAGAGTGCAAATATTTTCTATGCAATTCTTGTGGTTTCTAAGGTATTAGACTGTTATCACGCAAAAATTGCTACAGTTGTATATATGCATTTGTTTGGGTTGTTCAGGGCCAACATAAGAAGCTAGCGATAAAATCATAAAAATTTAGCATATTACTAATATCAAATCATGAGGAGCCGAGCTCATTATGGTTTCATTCTCATTGTATTTTTGATTGTAGTTAATGCCTATTAACGAAGGTGGCGAAAATATTTGCAATATTTAAAGATTCATAGGGATTTTTAGTTTGGTAATTTTTAATTGAAATATCTTATTTATATTATCCTGTAGCTGATGCGCTAGGACGATATAAAGTAATGGTGTTCACCAGAGAACACCATTTGACAAGTAGAGCAATCTATCATTTATACTGGTTAGTTTTTTTTTGCTTATCAGTATTTCTTGTGCTTTTGCTATTTCCCTTATTAGTTTGCTGGTTCCTTTGTTCCTGTTAAGCTGATTTGCATGATGATCGGCGTTAGGGAAGGTGCGAATAAGCAGGTCATTTCTTCCCAAGCTGACTCGCTGATTAAAATTTCGCGGATCTGGGCCGATTTTTTTCCCGCAAACACATCGAATCAGCCTATTTAGGCTATTTTTTCCACCATTTCTGGCGTTATTTCCGGTTTTTACTGAGATCTCTCCCACTGACGTATCATTTGGTCCACCCGAAACAGGTTGGCCAGGGTGAATAACATCGCCAGTTGGTTATCGTTTTTCAGCAGCCCCTTGTATCTGGCTTTCACGAAGCCGAACTGCCGCTTGATGATGCGAAACGGGTGCTCCACCCTGGCACGGATGCTGGCTTTCATGTATTCGATGTTGATGGCCGTTTTGTTCTTGCGCGGATGCTGCTTCAAGGTTTTTACCTTGCCGGGACGCTCGGCGATCAGCCAGTCCACATCCACCTCGGCCAGCTCCTCGCGCTGTGGCGCTCCTTGGTAGCCGGCATCGGCTGAGACAAATTGCTCCTCTCCATGAAGCAGATTACCCAGCTGATTGAGGTCATGCTCGTTGGCCGCGGTGGTGACCAGGCTGTGGGTCAGGCCACTCTTGGCATCGACACCAATGTGGGCCTTCATGCCAAAGTGCCACTGATTGCCTTTCTTGGTCTGATGCATCTCCGGATCGCGTTGCTGCTCTTTGTTCTTGGTAGAGCTGGGTGCCTCAATGATGGTGGCATCCACCAAAGTGCCTTGGGTCATCATGACGCCTGCTTCGGCCAGCCAGCAATTGATGGTCTTGAACAATTGACGGGCCAGTTGATGCTGCTCGAGCAGGTGGCGGAAATTCATGATGGTGGTGCGATCCGGCAGGGCGCTATCCAGGGATAATCGGGCAAACAGGCGCATGGAGGCGATTTCGTACAGGGCATCTTCCATGGCACCGTCGCTCAGGTTGTACCAATGCTGCATGCAGTGAATACGCAGCATGGTCTCCAGCGGATAGGGCCGTCGGCCATTGCCCGCCTTGGGATAAAACGGCTCGATGACAGCGGTCATATTCTGCCATGGCAGAATCTGCTCCATGCGGGAGAGGAAAATCTCTTTTCGGGTCTGACGGCGCTTAGTGCTGAATTCACTATCGGCGAAGGTGAGTTGATGGCTCATGATGTCCCTCTGGGATGCGCTCCGGATGAATATGATGATCTCATATCAGGAACTTGTTCGCACCTTCCTTAGCTTTATCATATTGATATTTATTTGTGTTTGACATGTTAAATTTCATTTATATTCAATACGGATTTTTATTGTACACTTGAATCATATTGTAGGTTTAAAACCTAAAAAATCAGGTAGAGTAAAATTATACTGTAAGGAATAATTGAAGGTTTGAATGTTATATTGTGGATGCCTGGTCATTAGCCAGGCGGATAGTCTCTCCGCAAATGCCACTACGTCTCCTGAATTTTCCGCTTCTAAAAAATGTCGAGGTAGTGGTGATTGAATATATAAGTGGACTTATACGCTGAAGTTGGCTACTCTGAAATGCAATTTATTTGAGAACGTCTGATATTAGTTTCCCTGCATATAAAATTTAACAGTAATGCTGTAGTTTTAAAATTTTTAGGAACTTAGTCTAAGATAAAAATGATATACGATTCATGGGAGGGGGCAGCTTTCGGCTCACTTTAAGTGACAATGAACTCACATTTATCTTTTCCAGCTTATAGCTATTTACCAAGTACTACAGGTATCTGAAATTCAACTTCTTATTGCTATAAACGACCTGATGATTTTATAGCCATTGCTAAGAGAGGTTACTTTGTTTATGACTGGAGCGATATACATAGAAATTCCACAGATGAAATTGCTGCTTATGAGCTTATTGCAAAGCCAATAGTACCTATTTTGGTCGAGGCTTTACCAACATCACTTGCAAATTTTACTATGAATACATGCTTTGATTATTCTAACTTTTCTGAAAATAAATTGTTGGATATTACGATATACACAGGTGTCATCAACCATAAAAAATAGTGATTGATGCTATAAGCCTGGCCAGTTAGCCAACTCTGACTGGCATTTTTGTTTGTGCGCAGGCACGTTGCACGTCAGCGCCACTAGACAGTGTCCCTCAACTATATATATTCGTCTTAAAAACAGCCGAATACAACCCAGTTGAACCATCGACAGGTAGTTCCTCGCCGTTTTTTCATAACGGGTCGCTATGCGGCGGTTTTGTTTCAGCAAACCAAAGCTTCTTTGGGGTTTGAGGGCCAATGGAACGAAAACGTACGCTAAGAAGGTAATTCATTGTTTAAATTAAAATTTAATTCTCTCAGTTCCCCCTTCAAAATATCCTCCGGTAGCGTGAACGTATAATGCCCCAGCATATTGATATGCCCGTGCATCAGTGGGGATAACCGGACGATATCTTCACCCCCGGTTTCTTCTCCATTCCTGCGCATCCAGCTCAGGGCTTCCTGCATATAAAGTGTGTTCCACAGTACCACTGCGTTAGTGACGAGGCCCAGTGCACCCAGTTGATCTTCCTGACCTTCACGATAGCGCTTTCTGATCTCACCGCGCTGCCCGTAGCAGGGGTCAGTTTGGATATAGAGAATTATTGTACGGTAAGCCTGTTTTTTGAACAGACTTACCTATAGCAATAGGGTGTACTCCCGCGCTATACGGCATTTTCAGAGGTTTGACCTTAATCGGATAACCTAAATGCGATACTGCAAGAGCGACAACTTAAAAGCGATAGCCACTGACGCAAAATCAACCCCTTACGAACCAAGATTGGTTAAATAATGCGCTTAACGTACAAAAATTTCCGATCTCCAAACTGACCCCTAAAAGGTTAGGTGGGGGGGGTTATGCGCATCAGATGAATGTTGTAACTAAACGATGTTTTTATTAAAGGCCGGAGGTGGTTAGCCCCCAGCCTTAGTTACGTTTCCGTATTCATCAATCGATGAACTGGCGGATCAGTTCCAGAATAGCAATCAGCGCGTTTGCCAGCGCCGCTACCGCTCTAAGAACGATGATTAACAGATTAATCATCCGGTTCTCCAGATAAGCTGGAGGAAATCACCGTTGCTTACTCATACACTGCCTGTCACAACGGTTCTCTCGCATTGTTAGATGTAGAGTGACTTCCTCCTGCCAGAGCACCAAACACAGCACCACCTGTTTGTTCAGCCAGGACTTTTGAAACTATTCATACCCGCCGGAACGGGGAAGGGCAGGGAGGCCACTTACAGAGCTAACCCCGCAATTATACCGATCTGCTGGCGAAACTCATGCTGTAATTCAGTCAGTTGACAACTTGTGTCAACTGCCACTGGACAGCCTGTGTCAAGTGCCATAATATTATGGGTGTTAGATGTAGAGTGACTTCCCCGGCCAGAGCACCAACTCCGAACCGGAAAACAAAAAAGCCCGATCTCACCAGTCGGGCTTTTTTGCGTCTGAAACAGCGTGCGCTACGTGAAATCTGAGTTCGAGTGAAGGGAGGTTAATCCCGATTTTTTAAACTGAAGCGTCGCCATCCCCCGTGAAAGAAAGCCCCCAACTACGCCCTGACAAAACTGATGATATTAACTTTTGCCGTTGTCGGCCAGCTCGAACATAGTATTCAGGCTGGAACGGAATTGATTCACCGATGATACTAGCTCCTGACTCCGCGCTTTTTCTTGCGCTAGTGAGCGCCTGAGCTGCGTTATCTCGTCTCTGTTACGCTGAAGCTCAAGGATGGCCGTCATAAAGGCTTTACTGGCTGACGCCATTCCGGTAACCTCCTGCGCCTTTCTGATAACCTGATCTTCATCGTCATTTGTTCTGATGGTGTAATGCCCCATAGAAAACCTCTTTTGCTGTCATTTTTATCACGCCGGCACGAATCCGGAAGAAAGATTTGCTGGCAAAAAATCGATGGCCAACTGCTGCGGTCGTAGAATTTTGCTGGCACTTAGCTTTCTCTGAAAGCTTGTTCACAATCTCCGCAATGGATATTCAGCCCGGCCTTACCCCACACAGCAGCACCGCACCCCGGACACTGATATTTTGCCTTGTTCCGTTTAGGCTTGTCCTCAAACGCCGCAACAAAGGACGTATTGCTCCCGGCTATAACTTCTGAATCTGCGTTCCCGTTCTGTGGCGTCACTGACGGTAACAGAGCCATTGACAGCACCGCTTCAATATCAATGCCGGAGCCTGCATTCTGATGCGCCTGAGCCAGCGTTTCCCGCCATTGTTCGATAACGGCGGTCATGTCTTTCTGTTGTTCAACCTGAACGGGGAAGCGGTCAAACCAGCTCAACGCAAATTGCCCCTGAAACAGTTCCAGTGTGACAAGCTGGAAGCGACCGCCGGGGATCGGATAGTCGTTAATTTTCTGGCCGACTTTCGCGCCACCAGGTCTCCCGGTGGAAGAGGGCATTAGTCCGATGCTTTCCATTTTGGCCGCCCACTGCGCATTGTGGTACGTCTTGCGGGAAGGGTTACCAAAGTGAAATTGCCACATATGACACTGTTCATGAACCAGAGTCTGCATAACTTCAATAAGCGGATATGCCGGAAAATACTCAGGATTCAGGGCAATCTCATCAATCATTTTGCCGCTGCCATCAGCAGCAACAAAACGTCTGAAGCTGAAATAGCCCATCGTGTTTTTACCGCGCTGGAAGGTGATCAGGCAGTCGGGAAGTTCGCCGTTAAACAGCCTCTGATTGTAGAAATCAAACGCCTGCTGTAGCTCGTTGTAAGCGCGTTCTGTGGCTCTGGTCATTATCAGGACTCCTGAAAGACTACCCAGCATTTAGCGCCGTCATAGTCATTCCCGCCCTCGGCAATAAACATATTACCTTCGGCATCGACGGCAATTGCTCCTGGGCGTTCATGCTGTGGATCGCGGAGAACGTTTTTCCAGCCATACGCCTCGCCATCCCATATAAGCACAACACCGGAATCAGCATGTTCCTGATTCCGCTGACGCCATACCTTTGCTATTCCGACATGATCCATATGCTCACCCTTATCTGTATTGTACGATACAGATAAAATATAGTAGCCCGAAACCGAATGCAATCATTTTTGCTGGCATTTTGGGTCGCCGACTGGCATCGAGAAAGGAATTATGCTGGCATTATTGCGCGGCCGCATCAGCTGCAGAAGGTATCTTTGCTGGCAGGATTAAGGAAGCCTCCGGTACAGAGGCTTGAGGGGGGAAACGACTCAACGCTTTTTCGCCCACGTTTTTTCATCATCGGTGAGCTGTTCTTTATGCAAGTAATCTCCGGGAACTGGAGGCGGCGTTACCAGCTTAGGATGCCCTGTATCGATATCGCGAACAGTCACCAGTCCGACAATATCCCCATTTTCTTTTAGCGCCCATGCAGCAAGCTGGTATACGGTCGATTCGCCATGCTCACCGGGGACATTATCATGCCTGAAATACCAGTCTGTTGCCGGGATGATTTGTTTGTAGGGTGATAAGTCACTCACGTTTTAATCTCCTTAAAACCCTCCGCACAACCTGGAGGGCTTATAAAGTTACTGTTTATCGTCAGCAGAACCAGACGGCTCTTTCTTGATAAGAAAATCGTCCAGAGAACGGCCAGCCTTTAACGCTTCATCAATCGGTTTTGGCGAACGTCCACGGCCAGACCAGAATTTAACTTCGCCATTTTCTTCAAACTGATACTTTGGCGGTGCTTTCGGCAATTTACTCTTACGTGCATTTGGCGCATCGTCGGTCAGACCAAGCAACTCTTCAGGAGAAAAACCTTCCCCAGCGATGAGCTGAAGCAATTCCTGACGTTTTTTCTCACGTTCCTGACGTTCTGCGGCTTCACGTTCAGCATCTTCTCGCCGCTCTTCGATAACAGCGTTCAACTTTTCCTGCATTTCCAGCAGTTGCTCAAAGCTCGTTTCACGCGCAAAGACACGGACAGAACGAATATTCGTCAGAAGTCTTCGGGCTGCATCAAACGTTTCATTATCGCTCATAGTTCCTCTCTTTATGGGTTATCTGACGTGTTGCCAGACTGATGCGGGGATTTTATCAAACAGTTTATTCATGATTATCTCAGCCAATCGGTGATCAGCAGCAGAATAAAATGTTACCAGCTCTCCAGCGGTAAGGCTGCGTTCATTTTTTTCTATAACTTTCTCTAAGGTTTCCCGGTGTTGGCACTTTCTTAACTGGAAAAGCCAGTCTTGTCTGGTTTTCACCATTATTTTTTCCTGAACTCAAAACCAAGTTTGCCTGTAGATTTATCCTGCAAGGTAACTACAGCGTCAAATTTTTTCCCGGCTTTGCTGGTAAACCCTTTAATCTCGCTGGTTTTACCTTTTTTTATCACCGTTTCAACCTGATTTTGTGTCAGTTTCTTGCCGGAAAACTCAGACCAGATTTTAAACTCACACCCCGTACAGAAAAAGCCTTTTGGCCTGATTAAAATCTCTTTGTTACAGGAAGGGCAGGGGACACCAAGACGGGCGCTTGCCCCCTCAGAAGCCTGTTTCTCTGTAACAGGTTCTCCATCTTTATCCGGGAATGATGTTTTACACTCAGGATAACATGAGCACCCCCAGAAAAAGCCATTCTGCCCCTTACGTTTGCGCAGAAAACCTTTGCTACAGACAGGGCAGGGCGTGGCATTAGACGAAATGTTAATCCCGTTTTTATCCAGATCGTCGATTAAACCGCGAATATAATCGTCGTTGTCTCTGATAAAATCCTCAACGGTCAGTTCGCCGGATTTGATTTGCGCCTGTTTTTCAGCCCATATTGCCGATATGTTGGGTTTAATCACTTCAGGCGGAAGAGCAGCGCAGAACTCCTGCCCCTGTTTTGTTGTTTTCCATACCAACTCAGAGTAGCCCTTTTCTTTCTCTATCGAGATAAGCCCGGTATTGGCAGCCAGTTTTTCAAGGATACCCGCACGGGTAGCTTCTGTGCCGATACTGCCCCGGTCACTGCTCCCCTCGTCTTTGGCTTCAAGCGCTTTTCTCAGAGCCGGATCATCGATAAATTTTGCCGCACTGGTCATCGCGGCCAGTAACGTTGACTCCGTAAAATAGCGGGGTGGAGTTGTCTTTTTCTTGTCCACGTCAGCCGACTCACACAGGCCGCTGTCATTAAATTTCAGAGTCGATAAATCAAAACCGCCCGTTCCGGCATCTTCGGCATCGTCCTCTTCATCATTGTCTTTACCCAGCGCTTCCCAGCCCTTTTGTATCAGAACGCTTTGTGTGGCCGTGAAGGTATCACCTTTAATATCGAAGTGAATTTTTGTTTTGTCACGGATGGCATCCGGGTAAAACAGACCAATGAAATAGACGGCCACCAGGTTATAGACGTTCCGCTCTTTCTCACTGAGCTGAATACCGGCTCCGCTTTTCGTCGTCGGAATAATGGCATGGTGTGCCTCGATCTTACTGGCGTTAAAGGCTTTATGCTTTTGTTCCTTCTCCATATCTGCGGTTGCCGACGCCAGTTCCGGCATTGTGGCCGCGATAGCGACTGCAATATCCCCGGCCTGATAAAAATGCTCATCTGAAAGATAGCGGTTGTCAGAGCGGGGATAGGTCAGCAGCTTGTGTGTTTCATACAGCCCCTGCATCACATCCAGCGTTTCCTTAGCCGTATAACCGTATCGTTTTGCACAAAGTTGCTGAAGCGTGGACAAGTTCAAGGGCAGCGGCGGTTTGGTATTTTCCGGTTTAGTTGTCGCGATCGTCACGAAAGCGTCCTTACCCGCTACCCGTTCGGCAATATGCGCGGCCTGTGCTTCTGAAATCAGGCGTTTTTTATCGTCGATCTGATCGCCGTCCGTTGTCTGATATTTCGCCTTAATATGATTCCCGTTCATCTTCAGACTGGCGAAAACATCGTAGTAAAAGCTTTCAGTGTGATTCTGGTTTGCCAGCGTGCGCATGTTCACCAGTCCGAGAACCGCACTCTGTACACGACCAACGTTCAGAACACCGTCATATCCCTTCTCACGGCCTTTGAGCGTACAGCCTCGCGTCATATTATAACCAAAGTCCTGATCGCACAGAGAACGTGCCAAAGCGCTATCTGTCATGCCGCGAAATTTTTCGTTAGGCTGCATGTTTGCCAGCGATTTTTGCACTGGCGCAAGGTTGAGATCGGCAACCAGCAGCCGCTGGACGGGCTTCTTGTTTCCGGCATAACCTAAAATCTCATCAACCAGTAAACACCCTTCATCGTCGGGGTCGCCAGCATGAACAATGCTATCGGCTTTTTCTATCAGCGACAGAATAATGCGGGTCTGTGCTTCAGATTCAGGTTTTAGTTTGTACGTGGGTGGATAAACGGCTTTAATCGGTAAATCGCTGAATCGCCAGTTAGCATATTTTTCGTCATAATCCTGCGGGTCATAAAGCTCAAGCATATGACCATAACACCAGGTAACAGCATCAGCGCCGTGTTCAAAATAACCGTTTTTCTTCTCCGTATTAGGGTTGCCACCTAATCCTTCGAAAATCGCTTTTGCTAATGATGGTTTTTCAGCAATAAAAAGTCTCATATTAATGGCTCCTGTCAATACAATCTTTTTGTACTAAGGACTGAATTTCGCCCGCTGCCGCAACAATAATTTCTTGTGCATTATCTTTGTCAAAGGCGTTAACTATTATTGATAGCTGGTCACTGACATCCCTTGCTAATGAAAAAGTATCTTCATTGTCATCATCCTCCCAGACATATCGGTTTTTCAATAATGACTCCACGCTGCCTGTTTTACTCGTTGTTGTGCAGGTGAAAGAACCATCTTCTAATCGCCGGGTTTCTATTTCATACTCAAACACTGGCTTAAAGTTTTCCAGAGTGTTAGAAGTAAATGCAACAGCAATAACTCGCTTCCCTCTGGCGCTCATGATTTTTAAAAAATCATACAGAAATGAATCATTTATGTTCTGTGGAAATTCTACACTATCGAGAATGACAGTGGATTCCTTCGCATCCAGAATATGATCCAAGTAAATATCTTCATTAGTACGGCAAAGGAAATGCAAGTCTGGATAACATGTTGCACCGCACATTTTTGAAAAGTCAAAGTAACGCGAATCGGGGATAGTTGCTTCTTCGAGTAGTTTACTTTTTCCTGTCCCCGTCCTCCCATGAACCAGAACATGCCCTTGCGATTTTTTCAGGGCGTCTTGTGCTGTTTTCTTATCATGTTCCATTTTTAATCCTCCAGCTGAAGTGCGCCAGTAGCAAAGGCAGCTTCAACAATTGCGGAAAGTTGATGCGTTGGCATATAATCTTTGTAATTAATCCATACTCGTTTAATTTTCCCATCAACTTCTACGGCACGCTGTCTCCTTTCATTGCAATCACTATCCAGCCATACACCATTGAATAAAGGAGAACTGTTATTCTTAAAATAGACTTTTTTATCTTCATCAGACATGCAGTTGAGCATATGCGCGAGATAACGAGATACAAGCGCGAAACTTCTTACCGTATGGTTCTTATCGTCAGGTTCAACGTTTTTATTATCGAACTCTATAATGCCGCCTTTGTGGATTCTGAATTCCCCAAATGTCATAACATGCGCACGTTCTGGTTTTGTCGGGAATGTCCATGTAGCGTAAAAAGAGTATACCCCGCGCTCTTTTTCTATCCACGCCTCCGCAACGAAGCAAGCCTCGCTACCATCCAGACAAGCTGAATAGCGCGGAGGTACACAAAACGAATCACTGTCGTGAGAAACAGGCTGCGTGTATTTTCCAAGAATGAAGGTGTCACCGACTTTCATATCCCTGATTGAACGCTGAAACCAGAGCGGCATACGGCAGTAACGCATAAAATCATAAACCGTCTTTATTGAACTCACTTTCATTATTGGCTCCTTTACCAGCCATACGGATAAGCAGGAAACGTCAGCCAGCTTTCAAGCAGGTATTCGGTTTCTTTGTTCCAGTAAAAATAAAAACCCCTGGGATTGAAGAAAACGGAATAACCGTCAATCTCACCAATTTGTTCTGCTTTATTGAACAAAGGATTGACATAAAAATCATCTTCGAAAGAATCAGTGAGATTAGACGCTACGAAATCCTTACGAGATAGTTTTGTTATTTTGTCACGCTCATCATCAAAGTTAATGCGTTCCATTGTATGGGGATTGATGCCAAAACCTACCGTTCCGCCAGTGAATGCTCTGTGTTCAAAATTACCCCATGTAAGTTCATCTAATGAATCGACATGTTTTTGTGTGATTTCCAGAAAGGATTGTTTAACTGGTTCCTTATCATCATAGTTAGCTTTCTCCGGGAAACTGATAAGAAACTCAGCCGTTTCACCCTTATCATGATTGAATAAAGGGTTTAACTCCTCCTCATTTTCAAATTCTTTCTTAAATGCTTCAATATCACGCACGAAACATGACATATAGTAATATCTGTCTGTCTGGAACAACCCTTGTAAATCTTCACCATGAAGCAAAGCAAACTGGCAAATACGATCATACAAATCCATTGCCTTTTGATAATCATCGTTAGGGACGATTAACTTTACCTCAGCCGCGCTTTCTGTCATGCCTGGTGTAACATAAACATCTGCACTTACAAGCAAGTTACCAACACATAAACGGTTATTGAAACGTTCTTTATCGGATTCAGTCATCATCGTTTCATTCCTCTTTATTTACTATGCCGCCATTCCCACGGCGGCACTGGTTGACTGTCAGCCCACAGGCCGCGCTTTTGTTCCTGTGCTGCCCTTTGCAGAGCCGGTAATGAATTATCGCTGTTGTACTTGTCGTAAACCCATGCTGCACCAGATTGCACCATAAAGCGGTTGGCCTCTGTGCCGTTCGCCGTGAACACACGCCCGATAATGCGCCCGTAGCGATCTGTCTGCGTATACGTCACCGTGACGGGCAGCGCTGCAACCAGGCCTTTAAGCTGATTGGTTGACCAGCGCCCGAAAGCCTGTTTCTTTTCCGGTGCATCGATGTTTGCCAGGCGAATCCTGACGGGCTTTTTATCCTGCAATACTTCGATGGTGTCACCATCGAGCACACGGATAACTTTTCCCTGAATTTCTGCTGCACACAACGTAGCTGGAAGCACGACTACAAAAAGAGAAAAAGCATAAAGAAAACACTTCATCGTTTCTTTTCCTCCCACATGATAGTTCCTATCTTAAACAGTGAGAAAATCACGATGATTGAAACACCAACAACTACCAACATAGGAATAATCAAGCTATACAAATTAATTGTATAATTAAAAAAACGCTCAAAGTAATAGTATTCAGATTCAGATGTACTTCCCCATAAGATAACGGCGATACGATAAAACCCATAAACCAATACAGGGAACCAAGCCATAAAAAAGAGTAGCCGAGTAAACACTGAGGCAACCTTTTTAGAGTATCCTATGAAAATAAACAGAATATCACTGACTCTTCCTGCTGCTGATCCCATAATAATCCTCACCATAATCTTTAATCCTCTTTATCCTGTTTCTCAACGTCACATTCATCCAGAAAAATTTTATCATTGCAATTAACCAGAGAGATGTAAGCGGTACAGTTTTCGATAATCGCATTCACTGTCTCATTACCTGTATTTTTCAAATCACTTAGATTCTGAGTAACCGTTACTGTTTGAATATTATGACGTGACATTTTTAAAATCATTTTATCCATAACTAACGTCCTTCGGTTGTTCAACCCCGCAAACCTCAGATTAAAATCTGAAATTTTCGGGGTTATCGTTATTCCTGGAATGAGCGACCATAGCGCTGAATAATCATTTCCAGATTGTCTTTATTGATTACAGCGCCGTCACAGGTATTTAAGATACTTTGCCTAAGCCTTGCTGTGGCTTCAGGATTATAGTAGGGGGTAAAAACCCGGACATTGAAAAAGCGCTGATTAACTGTCTGACAGGCTGGCTGTGTATCCCCCTGTAATTTTCCGGCCATGCAGGTTAACAATTCACATGGATCACCCGTCTGGTTTAACCCGTCAGTGTGGTTATGCTTTTTGGCTAAAGCAGGCGTTGTCAACACAGCAAGAACGAGCGGAACTATAAGCACATTGCGAACATTCATAATGTCATCCTTTCTGAAGATAGATATTGATGGATTTAACACCAAATTCATCACGCTTATATCGGTACTGGATTAATCCATATGCACCGTTAGACCTAAGCCAGTTTTTTGCAGTAAAGAAGTCTTCACCCCGGCTACTTTCAATAATAATTGAGTCTGAATGAGCAACAGCATAGAAAACCGCATCATCGTAAAGACGGTTCTCAGGAGTAAAGTTTTTTATAACCTTTACCCAGGATGAATTAACACGGTCAGATTTAATTACCGTAAAAGTAGGTTGCCAGTCCATTAACTGTGAATTCATTGTTTCCGGGTTTTTCTTCCAGTCAACCTGTGGGGGTTCAGGAGGTGATGAACAGGCAGAAAGAAAGACAAAACCAGCCAGCACTATTCTTTTCATAATAAAACCTCAGATTCAAGCTCACCTACGGAAAGCATTTTTTCTTTTGAAGGGTATTTAAGCCCCTTAACACCAAAGATATTTTTTGTCTTGTTAAGACTGGACGTTAAAGCAGCCAGCTTCGGACTTACCAGCATAAGCCTGTCCATAAAATACGAATCAAGGTAGTAAAGGGCTTTTTTGGCTTTAACAGGGTTCTCACCCTTCAGGATGATAAACTCCTCTGAAAACTCCAGCGTTCCCAGCTCCTGTGGAAGTACCAGAGCGCGTTGAGCGTCACTTTCGGAATTGCTTTTTGATGTCGAACGACCGCTCGTTTTACTGGAACCAGTAGACTTAGCGGTTGTATAACCAAGCTTCTCTGAAATCTTTTTAGCATCATCCTCTTCACTGACAGCATAGATAATCCGGCAAGGGTGCGCACTCATCAGAGTCTTAGCTCCCTCTATACCGTAGATTTCATTAAGCTGGCTGATATTCTGATAAATCGTCAAAAGCTTGAGTTTAAAGCCTGCAATGTACCCCGAACCTTTTTTAATAATCGGCATATAACCAATTGAAGGGAACTCATCTAGAAACATTAAACAGTCATGCTTAAGCGTTGGGTCAAAATCCGGGTTTTCCCTCAATGTGACTTCAACGACAAAGTTAAAGAACAGGTTCAGGAAGTCATAGGCAAGGGACATATCCTCCGCATTCACGCCAACATAAATAGAGATATCTTCCCGGCGCAGCTGGCGAAGGTCAAAATCATTACCGTCAGTACATTTTCTGACGGTAGGGAGGTAAAACAGACTCATTTTTTTACGGAATGAACCATCGATACTTGAACGCTGTTCGTCTTCAGTTTCGTGGTACTCACGGATTTTCGTCAATGCATCCCGTAAGTGAAACAATGCCGTTTCATCTAATCCCGCTATCCCCTCAAAGTCTTCACGGTTAGCCAGTACGTTTTCCCGATCAATATTGCTGTAAAGGTCAACAACAGAACCGATTGAGAAAATGGGTTTAAGATTGAATTCGTTAAGCCAGTCAGGAGCGTAATTGATAAAAAAGTGAAGCAGTTTTGCAAGGCCAGTCCAGTATTGCCCGGCAAGGTTGTTAAAGTGGGCTTCGGCTCCCGTCATACCATAAGACGGGAACAGAATTTCTATCAGCTTCAGTAAGTCTTTAGCGCCACTCTCAGCTTTTAAATCAATATAGAAAAGCGGGTTAAACTTATGCGTTTTACTGTTAAAGGGGTCTAACAAAAAAACTTTATTCTGGAGAATCACCTCGCGAACTTTACTGGTGATTTTCCACAGTTCCTGTTTTGGGTCTAAAGCAATAAGAGAGTGCTTTCTTACCAGAAGATTAGGAATTCCTATTGCAGCACCTTTACCCGCGCGTGTACCTGCACCCAGCGAAACAAAATCAGGAGCCGTATACCAGAGATATTTTCCCTTGTAAGCGCCGACAAGTATATCGTCGTCATTCTCTTTCTCCCATTTTAGCAGCTTTGATTTTTTTAAATCATCATCGCTGGCAAATTTCGCATCACCATAGAGAGAAAAATCTTTTTTATTCAATTGCCAGATAATAAAAACGGGAACGATAACTGAGGCAGCTAAACCAGAAAGAAGAGCGGGCATTGCCGTAATTCTGATATCTGACCGTATATTACTTTCTGTCATGAGTCGCCAGAGTAACATAGAGTCGAAGTTCTTCCATATGAACAGTGGCGTTTTACCATTAAAAAAGTAGACAGCAACAGAACCTGCATAATACGTAAAAAGACACATAACAAAACCGATAAAGAGCCACTGCCCTTTATCAGGGAGTTTAAGAGACATGATCACTCCTTCAGCTTTTCAAAGTATTCCTGAAAGTGAATATCGCGATAGTAAATACCCGATGCAAAGCGTAGATCTTCGTCATCAATGTACTTAATACTCATGATTACATCGACGTTGCTCAAAACCCTTCGCAGTATAATGTTATAGGGCAGATTCTGGCATTCCGGGTTCATATAACACCGCTGAACAAGGCCAAGCACAGCATCTTCAGGCGTGCTTTCATGTACCGTGGTTATGTTTCCTGCGTGGCCGGAACTTGAACCTTTAAGAAAATCCCAGGCTTCCGCGCCACGAACTTCTGTCATCAGTATCCTGTCTGGATTCATACGAAAACCAGAACGTAGTAGAGAGGCCGAGTTAACAACGATACTTTCACCCTCTGACGGGTAATACAGCTTCACATGGTTTTTATGAAAACGGAATTTTGCCTCATCAGTATCTTCTATTGAAACACATCGCAGATGATGAGGGATGTATTGCAGACAGGCATTTGCAAACGTGGTTTTCCCGGCTCCGGTTCCGGCACAGAACACCATCGTTTTACCTTTAACCAGACATTCAGGAATAAACCGTTCAAAACGATTATCTTTAAACATTAAAGATAATTCGTCCTCTTTATTCCTGAAATCAGCGCCCTGATTTAGCTTCGAGTAGAAACCCTGTTTAACGAATGTTTCATGGTCAATAAAAACACTGGACGGCTTACGAATTGTGATTGATACCGTTTCACGTTCCGTTGCCGGGGGGATGACAATCTGTACGCGCTCCCCAAGGGGGAGCGTGGCAGAGCGCAATGGATATTCTGGCGTAACAGAACCCCCATCATGATAATCAGAAATTGCCCCAGCAAATGACATACAGTCACCAAAAGTCATATTCGTTTGGTGTTGCTGCCATTTACCCCTGACTTTAACAAACAGTTCACCGGGACGATTTACGGCAATCTCGGTTAAACCCTCCACACTATTTAGCCACTGATGAAAATAATCATTCACGATATCGTAAACAATATGGCGATTTTCAGTATTAATATCACCCTGCATTACCTGACCTCTTATCGCATTTTCAGTTTATAGATACCTGAGAAATCCAGATCCTGACCGACAATCAGAGTAATAATCTCCCCCTGATTTTTATAAAGCGTTGGTGGAATATTCACACTGTTAGAAAAGGCTTCACGGGCGATATCAGCAAAAGCCTGTCGGCTGTTTGCGGTATAGTCCGTCTGGTTATCCTTATTGTTTTTAGCGGCTCCACTCGCCCACTGAGCCACATCGGGGATCATGCCAACCATCATAGCCCCGGAAAAACGCTCCCAAAAATGCGTATCAATCCAGCCTGACGCTCCGGCCTCACCTAATGGCCCAGCCGCCTGTGTATCAATCAGCGGAATATCGATAAACGGTGCAGTGCGTGTTCTCAGTTTGGTCGCCATAAGGAATACAGCGCCCTGACCGTGCTGAAGGGAACCGGCTTTATAAATCACATGGGCGGCAGTTCCTTTTTCGATGAGTTTTACATTACCGTTGGCACTGTAAATGTCAGAATTAACCGTGCAGACCAGTTTTCCTGCGAGATCAGAGATAAACTTTCTGTCCAGTGAACAGGGTATGCCCGTATTTTCTGGAATAAATAGATTGGGATCATAGGGAACCCTGGTAATTTTCGACAGCGATACGGGCGCTCCGGCATTAACAGGCTCGACCTCCTGTGTCGTGCTGGTATTACCTCCACCTTTGGTTTCACTGGCTGTTTGTGTTGAGGCGCTGCCGGAACCTCCCGATGCCGCAGAGCTACTGCCACCATAAGACACATCAAGCGCACGGCTGAAGTTATGCTGTACGCTTTCTGGCGCTGCTTCAGCTTTCCCGCTGTTGTTATCCCCTTTTTTCTCTTCCTGCCCGCCCTGCGTCTTTTGGTCAGAATTAAAAGGGTCAACGTCATCGCTTAACCCGGTCTGACGCTTCACCGACCCCGTAGCCACATCACTACTGGCTGGTTTTTCGTCATTACTGGACATTGAACGGATGATGGAAGGGACATAATAGACGGATACCCCAGCAGCCAGCAGAACAAAGGCGGCCACAATGATGATTAGCCCCTTACGTGATTTTTTAAGCTTCTCGATGCCCAGGCTGTTAGCTGGCCGTCCTGAATCCTCCTCTTTATCTGTTTTGTCGGCCTGCTCAAGCTCTTTCTGTCGCCGTTCGCGCAGTTCCCGCTCAATTTCAACGGCGGTGAGAGTTTTATTTTCCTGTTCGCTCACTGGATCACCTCTTTTTCAACTTTCGGAGATACGGTGTCTCCTGCCGGAAGCCGGACTTTGCCAAAGCCCCGATTTTCAACCCCGACAACCTGATTTCCGATACGCAACACAAAACGCTGGTCTACAGGCACACCCACAACGGTAAAACTGCTGCTTTTCTTCACTACCGGATTAGTCAGGGTTTCCTGATCGCCGCTCATGACAAAAATACTCGGGATTTTCTTCAGTGGGCTGAATCCAAACCAGGTATAACGGCCATCGTCATATGCATAATCCGGGCTGATATCCTGGCTACCTTCAGCAACTCGCTTCCAGTACTGCCAGTTGCGCGGAGATTTGGCATTTTCAAGCGCGTTGTTGATGGTTTTTTCTTCCTGTCGCTTGTTGTAAGCCTCAATCCTTTTTTTCTCGATCTCGGCCTGCTCTTTACGCCTTTCCTGCGGGTACTGGTAATTCACAACAAAAGCAATTTTATCCGGCTGGCGAAACGTCCGGGCGTTCAGCTCCATGCTGTAATTGCGTTTTGTGGTACGGACAAACAGGTTTGTTCGCCAGCGTTCCAGATCGGTTTCAGGGTCAAGAGCCACGTTAACGACTTCAGATGACTGCTTTCCGTTCTCGTCCGTGTTGTTGTTCTGCACCGTCTGTTTAACTGGCTTCACTTCGACATAAACAAGATTATCTTCTTTATTCACCGACCATCCCTGGGGGAAGCCTGTTCTGGCACTGATAACAGTTTCGTCGTCATCAAATACCAGTGTGGTTGTATAGCCGACTGCACTGTTAATAACAGTCGTATTTTGAGGGTTATAACTGACAATCTGGTTTCGTGGATCGAAGCGGCTTCCCGATGGCTGTACTGCCGCATTACAAATGTGCGCAGCCATCAGAAGCGCAATTACTAACGCTCCTTTTCTTATTTTCATATTTTCACCCTTTAACTTCTTTATCGCGAACGTAGCTGGTTACAACGAATTTGAGCGGATTATTATTACGTTCACCCGATGCCATTTCGACCTGTGGCTCAATCCGGTAAGTTAGCCGGATATTCCAGTATTCATCATTATTTTGGCCTGTCGCCACATCCCTGACGGTTAGTTTAAAGCGAACATATGCCCCCATATCCTTATCATCAGGACGGGATGACGGGCTGATAATGACAGACGGCTTATCTTGCACGGTAGCCGTTCTTTCAGCTTTTCTGTAAATGACTTTAGGTGAATTACTGCTATTGATTAGAGCATTATATTCAGTTGCCACATTTTCAGCGCTATAGAGCAATACATAATCATAGTCATGCTGAAGACTAAAATAGTTATAACCTTCGCGACGTTTAACGTACTGAGTGATAAAGTATTTTGCCAGCGCTTCATTTTCAGAGAGATTTTCTTTTTTAACAGAAGTCAGTCTTTCAGCAACGCCAGTGACACCATTAATAAGATAAGCCTCGACAACCGTACTCTTTAACGGAAGCGCACCATTCAGGGCAAGCAGCGACAACACACCAACGGCCATCCCAGCAATACCACCAAATTTATATATGCGGTTCATTTTCTCCTGTAACACTACATTTTTCTCTTCAAATGTGGTTGAAGAGTCCGTTACTTCTTTTTTCTTATTAAAACCGGGCAGTTTTAATTGTGGAATTTTAAACCCCATTGCGCATTACCTCTGCTGAATTAACAGGTTCGCTTTTCCCGGAAACCGGAGGTTGTTTGTGTGACGCCTGACAACCAAACAGACAAAGTGTCACGAAAAACGTGATAATTAGTTTCATAGTAAAACCTGAGATTAAAGATGAGTGAGAAAGTAGAGTGGGATTAACTGGTAAAAAAAGACATTATCAAACAGGCAGTAATAAAAAAGATGAAAATAACCATATATAATAAATTATTCACCTACCCTCCATATTTCTTCTTAGCCATTTCGATTGCGGCACTACGCAGTTTTTTTGCACCAATATTTAACCCCTGCCCGGTCAGATTACCCAGCTTACCGGACATTCCCGGAGACTGACCAAGCCCCCCTTTCTGACGACTAATGCCCTTCCATGCGCCAATACCTGCGTTTCTCCCCATGCCAAGAGCACCACGCGCCATGCGGGAAGCACCAAATACGCCAGCACCTATCCCCATAGCAGCAGCCCCCTGCAATGCCCCCTCAACGCCAACACCTGCGAGCTGTGAAGCATAGGTTTTGGCCTGCCAGATAATCCAGGCCATGAATGCACCCGCAACCCCGGCTTGAGCACCGGTCGAGATGAGATTTAGTTCGTCTGCATTTGCTATAGATATGGTCAAGATGCCATTAAGGAAAGTCATTCCCGCTTTAATAGCCAAACCGCAAAACAGAAATATAAAACATGAGCTAAATATTAACTGTAGCCAGCTATTAAACATTTGCCTTAAAAAAACAAAAGAAAGGCAAACAATAAACAATGGCGCAGTAATAGTTAGCATTTTAAGTGTAACTTCAGCAGCAAGATAAACTATAGATGTTAATAGCAGCGCTAATATACCGCCAGCATATGTTAATATCGCCGCAATAGCGCCGTCTGTTTTAACATACGTGGAAGTATCTTTTGACATAAGATATGCTGCAACTTGCTGAACTTTTTCCCAAAGTTCATCAACCCATTTCCAAGGGTCACCTCCTGCAAATGTTTCCTTTAGTCCATCTATAGCCTGATTAGCGCTATCTAGCCAACCGCCCATATTCCTGACAAAAACAAGGATCAGCCAAAAACGAAATAAATTCCAGATAAAATCCTGAACATGAGATTTCTGTTTCCCTACAATTACTGTATAGGCATACCACAATATATAAATAGAAATACCATACTTACCCAATTGATACGCTATTGAAGAAAAGTTATCTAACTGACCAGTCAAAGACTGGTCGAGAACTTTAACAATAACGTCATGGGCGGCTTGGAAAAACCTAGAAGTTGCCATAATGGCTCCTTTTAACTTCCCTCTTTACCCAAAACATCTTTGAATGCGTCTTTAATGTCAATGTGCTTAGGATGCAATTGCTTATATCTAAACAAACCTTCTTTAGCATTTTTACAATTGTCACTATCACTACCAGACTTTTTGCATTCAGCTACTTTTTTAGTTGCTTCGTCTACGTGAGACTGCCACCAGTCTACAGACTTTACCTCTTCACACCCGGCAAGAAAGAATGTAAGCCCTAACGCTGCAACTACTCCATATTTTTTCAAAGTTCCTCCTCAGTTCATTTCATAGCTCTGCTGATCAAACGCTGACTTATAATCAACAATTGGTGTATCCGCATTGACTGCATCCAACTGTTTCTTTTGGAATGCAGCCTCCGACATCTTCATCTTGTATTCTGCAAGATCGCGCTGCTTATCGCGATACATTTCATACTGAAATTTGAGCTTCTCGAACTTCAGGTTCTCCAGAGAGACAGCATTAGTCGCGTCCTGTGTAGCTTTAGTGTCCTTCGCGTTTTTAACCTGATCGATAAGGTCTTTCATCGACTGGTTGTCGCTACGCAGCTTTTCTTCAAGCTGATTACCGTACTCAACCCCTGCCAACTGGGACAGGAATGTCGCCTCACATCCCCGAACCTGGTTACCTGTGTACCCCAGCCCTTTACAGGTATCCGTTACCTTGTAGTCGGAAAGCAGCGATTTAGCCTGCGCAGAGAGCACAGCATCAGGGTTTTTAATGTAGTCATCGATAAATGCATTACCCTGGTCGTAAATCTGTGTTAGTTCCTTACTGACAGACTGTGCGTCCTGAACCAGCCCCTGAACGTCACGGATACCTGTTTTCGTTAACAGCTCGTCCTTATAGGCCGTAAGCTCGTTCTCCCACTGTTTGGCCTCTTTTACCCACTGCGCCGCCGTATCTAACGCTGACTTTGCATCATGCACAATCACCCCGCTACCTATAGCAAAGGCGCTTGCCGAGCAACAGATGAGCGTTGCGGCCAGAAATTGTTTTTTCATCATATTCACCTTAATTAATTCCACGATTGGCACGTTCAAGATAGATATCAATCCAGTCTTCCGGTTTCATCCCTTCTTTCCAGATTTCATCGAACAGCTCCAGCTGCTCCGTAGAAGCACTTAAAATCGGGAGATAATAAGCGGCTTTACCCAGATCTAACTTTGCAAAGGCTGCAAAGTCATCGCGTTCGCCCTGCCGCTGTGGGTTTTTGACCACCATGAACTGACGCGAAAGCGGGTCAATAGCTTTAATTTTGTCAAAATAAAGCTCTTTTACCTGTAGGCCGTCGACATATTCCCCACGCTTGGCTTTAGGATTTGCAAGATAGATATGTGTGGCACACTGTTCACGAACAGCAGCTGCTATCGGCGTTTTAATCAGCTCATCCGGCGACTGCGTAGCGACAACGAGCACCATATCCAGCTTACGTCCAGTCTTGAGTTTGTTATAAACGAAATCCCTGAAAGCATCGTTGTTCAGCCACTGCCAGAACTCATCCATATAAATAATGAGTCGTCGGCCGTCGGCCAGCATTGTTACGCGATAAATCAGATAAAACGAAGCTACCGGGGCAACAACTTTATCATCCAGAAATTCCGTACCATCAACACCAAAAACATCCAGATTGGATACGTCAAAAGTATCTGTGCGATTATCAATGACCCAGCCGTATTCACCTCCCTGTTTCCACGCTTTAAGACGAGCCTTGATACCATGACGCTTAGTTTCTGCATCATCTGGTTCAAGAATAAGCGGAATAAGTTTACTGACAGGGAATGAACGATCTTCCCTTGCCATTAAACGCTCAACTGCATCTGAAATCAGGCCGTTCTGGTAATCATCCAGGGTATTGTTATTAAGCGTACAAATCAGTCTTATCAAATCCTTCATAAAAGCGATGTTACGCTTGGTTGGCTTCAGAGCCGCTGGATTCCACCCGGTCGGTGCGCCACCCTTAACCCGGTAATATTCACCTCCCATAGCGCGAATGCCGACTTCACCCGCCCTGTCTTTATCAAAAAAAACAGTGGTCAGTTTCCTGACCTTTCGGTTAGACGGAAAGGACTCCGGCGCACCGTACTGTTGTACGGCGTATGCTTTCGTCATTAAAAGGACAGTTTTACCTACGTTTGATGTCCCAAGAATTTCCGTATGTCCCAGCGTTGGGTTTTTACCAAAGAAATTCTGGTTTTCCGTGGTCATATGGTAGTTGAGGTGATAAATATCATTACCAGAACCGCGCAAGGTAATTAATCTGTCACCCCAGGTATTCCCTTTTTCTTTCCCTGTAAAGAAGTTATGGAAGCTTTCCATTTCAGCAAAATTAAGACTGCTAAGGGTACACAAGCGAGGGCGCAAGTTATAATTACCCGGTAACTGAGCAAAATACGCAGCCCCAAGACTCAGGGTCGAATATGTGATAATAAGCCCAAGGTCTTCAAGGGTTGTGGTCACTATATTGGTGTCTTTAACCAGACGTTCCGGCGTGTCAGCAAAAACAATCAGCGTCTGGTGACTCTTACCAAAAGAGTTGTAACCACTGGAAACCATATCCAGACCAACATGCAAATCAGCCAGCAATGATTTAGCCGCATCATCAGTCATCTCAAGCTTATCAATCTGATCGTCCAGCGCCTTGATGGAGGCTTGCTTATCCATCGTAGTGAAAGACGATGTAAAGACATATTCAACAGGGAGATACATCAGCGCATCAAAAATTCCGGCGTCCGTCTCCTGAAAGTAATCCTTTATTTCAATGCACCGGAAATATCTGGCGTGATCAGAAGCTGTAATTTGCCCTGCATCGTTACCGAAAAACAAGTCTTTACCGCCAAGATAAGTATAAAAAGGACTATTAGTTACTCTTACCTTTTGAAACTTCCCGGATAGCAGATACTGAAAAAGGGAAAGTTGGTCAGAAAATACCTTGCTATTTTCTTCAAACAAACCAAGACGGCGAGAGTGGAACCTGGACAGATAAGTATCAAGTCTGCCACAAATTTCGTTCATGTCGTTAATGGGTTCATCAAAAATATTTTTATTCCGCTTATTCCTTGAAAGAAAATGTGAAACTTTATCTTCAGCATTGAAAGGCTTATAACAGACTGTCAGATAAAGTTTGTTTTCAAAATATTCAGGCTCAGAAAGAGAACGGTAATAATCATTCATAACCCGGTTAACAAATGGGATTTTACTGTTAAATGAAGACTGAACCTCTTTCTTTACACGAACACGGTGTGTGTAGAACGTCACAGGCTTACCCTCAAAGCTTCGAATAAGCGTGTTGAGTTGGTCTGTCAGTAACGTCAGATCCTCCTCATCAACACATTCAAAGTAAGCGCCGTCAATATGCCAGGTAGCCAGCAAATCACGGCTTTTTGTGACGATTAGATTATCTGTGATATGAGAAGAGTACGGTATCAGCTCCTCAATAGAAGACTGGTCTTTCAGCTTCATAAAATTGTCCACTCTGGAAATATCAACTTCATCATACTGGCTCCCCGCATAATGGACGGCACTGAAGCGTTTGTTTGACAAGGGATGACCTTTGATTACAGTTCGTAGATAAAGCAGGTCAAAGAAACGCTCATCGATCTGTGTTACTCGCTTGATGGCATACCACCCTGGCAATATGAGTGCATACATTGCATCATGAATCCATACACCAAGTAATACAGAAATAAGGCACATTCCAAGGAAGGGGTAGAGCGGAACGCCCAACCCCCGGATTAAAGCGGGGCGTGTCAGCCCTTTAAAAAGAGTACTCATATTTACGCCCCTGAGATTAACTTATGACAACCAGTCCGGTACGTAAGGAGCAATGATAAAGATAATCATCCCGATAATCAGAGGATAAATCCATGTCATATGTTGACGTGCAAACAGCGCAATATATGCAATACCTAAGCAAATAATGGTGATTGCTGGTTTTCTCAAGTCAGTAAGGAAATCAATGATCTTTTGTAAAAAACCGGTAGTCTTTGTAGATACATCATCAGCAAAAGCTGGTTCCGCAACACAAAGCATTAAGGCAGCCATAAAGACAGTGAGTGTTAAGTAACGTTTATTCAGTTTCAACATCGTTTGTTTCCTTTTCATCTGATACGGTGCCACGCATGGCATATTTTGGATAAACAGTAGTTTCTTTTCGCGTAATGTCCTGTGTTGCAGTCTCCTTTCCTATTTCATCCTTAACCGATGGAACAGCCCATACCTTTTTGTTGTCTGGACGGCTATAACCAATACGCTGCGTATAGCTCGTATTATTAAAATTTGATTCAGATTTTTGCCCCGTCACAAAATTTCCAGAGTAATAACAACTAAGAGCGTTTTTTAAACTCCCTCCCCTTTGATAGCAATCAAGCATGATTTTTTCGAATACGGTAAGGTTTGTACACTGCGAGAAAAGTTTTTCTGCATTGACGCCATATTTAGAAAAATTAGTGCTTGTTATTTGCATAAGACCCGTTGAATAACGGTGATTTCTAGCTTCAATTTTTTTTATTATGCTTAGTGCATCCTCCTTAGAACTTGGGAAATAAGAAATTACGCCACTATCACCGGGCTTACGCTCACCTTTCGGTATAATCTCGGCTATAGCATAAGGATTAAAGCCAGATTCAACCCTTGCAACTTCATGAGCAGTATCAGGATGAACGCTGGCGGCGCATTGCATAGCAAGCGCGATAAAAGCTGAGGTAGATAACATTGATTACTCCCGGCCAGAACAGCACGGAACAGATCGGCAGAACGATTACTCTTCGGAGTCGATATCGGCTCCGTTTATGAGTTCATCTATTGCCTTTTGTGAACATGTTTTAATGAGATACTGCACAAAACCAGAGTCAGAAATACGCCTTCCCCGGCGGTAGCTAATCTCAACAGCGATTCGCTCAACTTCATCACGAACGTCAGAAGGGAGATAGAGGGTATTACGTTGAGGCTTGCGCTTGCTTGAAGTCTTTTTTCTGGTAACAGTCATTTTTCTTCCGTTTCATTTTGTGGGTTAAGCTTTTTTCTGTGATGTAGTTGAGCATGGCTATACTTCTCTTCCTTGGATCATCCATCAGCATTATTTCCACCAAACGGGGGGCGTTAGTATGGCTAAGTTGATTCCGTTCTCCTTGTTGTACATTAAATATTTCCTCATCAGGTACAGGTAACGGCTCTCCACCAAAAGCAATAAACCGCTGAACATAAGGTAATGCGGTGATAGTAGATGAGTGAATTTTTTCAAAATCGGCCTGGATGAAAAGATACCCTGGGAAAAGTGGTAACAGCCTTTCTCTGAACGAGATTTGTTTATCCGGGCGGCGATACTTTTCTGAAATCATAGGGCAGTAGTAAGAAAAGTTATGCTGTTCAAGATGGGAGAAAACAGCAGCAAACCTCGTCGTAGTAAATTGCAAAACGTACCATTTCATAGATTTTTCCTTTCATGCGCTCTCTCGACTCGGATGACCCCGAAGTGGATAAGAAAAAGAAAAAGGACAAATTTTAATCTCGAAGTGACTTTATCAGCTACTTGTGCTGCTTTCAATTCGTTAAGTAGATCTTTCGATCGCCATAACTTAATATCGCACTTTGTTTATGCTGCAAAAATAACAATATTAAGATGATTTATCTTTATATATTACAAAAGACAGATCAAATGATCGTGATGGGATCTTTTCACAGATGACTTAACTAAAATTTTAAGCTGTAGTTGGTTTTTCTTTAAAATGGAGTTCGTGATAAAATAAATCGATCTTATTCAATGAGTTACAAGTGCTTTTGAAATTATCCTAATTTGATACCAATCTTCATCTTTTGTTCGTTCTGGAGCATCGCTTGTTTGATTTGGATGAACTGTTTCATCTGGAGCTGCTGCTTCTGAAGCATTGCAGCACTGTTAAGCACCAGTTCTTTACTTGATGAAGGGGTTCTATCGATACCTTTAACACCAAGATTATCAAGCTTCCACTCGTTACGATGGACTGTCTTCCAGCCATGTTGAACACCATGTTTATCAAGTGCAGGTATTTTTACTTCCTTTTGACCGAGTTTTTTAAGCTTAACAAGATCGCCCTTCTTAACATTTTCTCGTGATGTAAGATCGCCAAAATCAGCCCCCCAGTATGTCTTTTCAACCCCCTTGTTAAGGGTCTTCAGTTTCAAGAAATGCTGCTTCGGCTTCGTTTTATCATGCTGGTAATGGTCATAACCAACATCCACAACCTCATAAACGCCCTTCTGTCGCTTAGGAGCGGTACTGTGAGCATCCCTGATAGACTGATTAAGTCCTTGCTGCTGCCTGTGTGTTGCCTTAACGTCATAACCTTTAAGTTTTAGCTCTTCGCAAAAACCAGTTCTAATCTCCCTTAAATCCTTCTTTCTTATATCGGTACGCTTTCCATCTTCATCACGGATACGGAAAACAACATGAACATGAGGATGGTCATTTTTATCGTTATGATACCCAAGAACAAAGCGATGGTTTGGATACTTCTTGTGCATCGTTTTTCTGACTGACTCAAGCAAGTCTTCTGGTTTCACTTTTGCAGAGACAGGCGGTGAGAACACGATATTTTGTGTCACCTTTTTATTTTCTTTACCCTTATCGTTCATTACATTTTGAGGGTCGTTTGCACGATCTACCATGTGCTCTTTTGCTTCCTGTATCTCGTCACCTTTCCATACCTGGCCGCTTTCACTCATCACGGGCAATTCTGATTCCCGGCTCATATAGTCAATACTGTTTCTTATCCCTTGTCGGGTGATTGCACCGCCTGATATTTTTACAACCACTTCCTTACTGGCACCCTTTCGGTTGATACGTTCCTGTACGTTACGCTGATAGTTCTTACCACCATTTTTCACTTTATGGGCAAAAGCAGATTTGCGGCCAGCTTCAGAGGATTTACGTTTGACCCGGTATTCTTTATCAACGGAAACGCCCATTATTACACCTCCACCTTATTAGATACAGTTCGACCTTTGCATAACATTATGTAGTTTTCAAACTCACTTTTAAGATTAATGATTTCTGTTTCAAGCTTTTCTGCATCCTGATAGAACCCATCTTTATCAAGAACTCTTGCCTGATCATTAAGGATGATGTAGTGAAAATTCCGGCCTACTTTATCGATAGCATTGCGACACCGATTCATCATAAGAAGTTCTTGATCAAAGAAATCCAGTTCATTATCTAAGGTGGTCTGAATACGGTAGCGGCACTCTCTGGACAAAGTCCATCCATGACGCTTTGCGGCTTTTTCTATTTTATTCCGCTGTTTCATTGTTAAATACATTGTAGTTTTGATAAAATCATTAGTATCTGGCATAAAGTTATCATTATCATCTTCTGTTACTTTGCTTTTAAGTAAAGCACTGGCAAGCAATTTCATGCCTTTAGCAACAGTTAAACCAGGCTCATCTGGATAAATAACCTTCAGACATTCAAGTAGATTATCATGCTGTTTTTCTTCTAGTCTGAAATTAATTTGCTTCATAAATCCTCCAACAAGAACCGACTGTAGGTCACCGGGCAAACGAGTAAAATGCTAGCATTTTGCGGCGTTTGCCCTATCCTGCATCGCTTTGATCTAGCACTAGTCTTGAATTGTGCTTCAGCGTCGAGGAAAAAGCAAAACTGAAGGGCTGTCATGGCTGAAGGTTTCGCTTGTCTACGACCGGAAACATCTCAATGGCTGTGAGCTATGTGGGATAAGGTTCGCTACGCGAACGGTCTGGCAGGGGGCGCAAGCGCTGTCTTGCAGAGTATATAAAAAAGCACCTCCCGCAAACGGGAGGGCTTCGGCGATTCATGACGTGTGAAACTATTCAGGGTCTGGTGTGTCGCCTACCATGCCCTGACGGGCATCACACAACCAGCGGCGTAAGTTGCTCATTCTTTCCCTGTTTGCGTGGCTTGGTCTTTTCCCTCTGTTTCCGGTTAAAACTCTCCAAACCCTCAGCCCTTCTTTATTCGTCCAGTGAATGACTATTTCACCTTTACTGTTGAATGCAAGGGAAAAACGAACCGCACCTTCTTTTTGTTGATCACTGATAAAAGTTAAAAACTCCTGCTTTGTCATAAAACCTCCAATGTTTCATTTACCAGTGAATCTATGCGCTCGTCTTTCCAGCGCTTTTTTGAGCTGATCCATGAACTCAGGGAATGCAGAGAACGGCATGATGGGAAAGACAGGGCGAGCGCCCTTTTCAACAGCCTGTATTGCTGATAGCATACGTTCCGACATTAGATATTCCTCGCGTGGGAATGAGTGTCACGGTATCAGGTTGCTCCAACAACCTGATACCACCTTCTTTTAAAACATCAGTTTTTATTCAAAAGATTAATCACCTCTCTTTTAGCTTCATTCTGCTCCTTCGTTGTGAAGGCAAAATTGAACCATGATTCAATCTCTCTTAAAACGCCTTCTTTTGACAGGCCACATTCGTTGAACCAGAATGTTACGTTCTTTTTAAGTGAGTTAATCGCGCTAAGTTCGTTGTTATCTACTTCGCGAACAGACAAAGTAATGTAACCACGACCCCGGTTTTTTTCTTCGAATGTATGAATGGCAAGAAAAAGTGTTTCTGACTGGATGAAGGATATGCAGTTTATGGTTTCTTTTTTAACGTTTACTGATTTAAAATCGATGGCATAAGTTTTCATTTTTACTCCCGCCCGTTTGGGCTACTGGATTAAGGCAAGGAATCATTCCTAACCAACAAATTCAGTATACCATCATATGATGGTAATGCAATTATTTTAATCCCTTTCTTTTAGAATTTCTCCACGCTTTACAAGTTGGTAAACAGGATGTTCATCAGCCAGGAGTAAAAGCATTTCATAAGTACCGGCTGCTAAACCGCGTGAAGTTTTTCCGGTAGTTTCTTTAGCCTGCCATGCTGACAAAGTGAAGCCAAAACGATCTGCGGCTTCCTGCTGTGTAAATCCAGCTTTAATGCGAGCGTTTTTCACCTCTTCCGGCGTTGGTTTATCAATCATATTTTTTCACCTTCAACAATGTATCGACACAAAATTGCAATAATATTGGGTCTTCAATTTCATTCTTTACCCTATCAAATTCATCTTTGAAAAAAGACTGCTGATAAACAATCTTTTTTGTTGTTTTCTTTTCAGATTCTTTTGCTCTAACCTTCATCAGTTTTTCCAGCTCGATGAAGATGCGTCCTGAATCTTCAGAAACAACAATTCTGTATGTAACATTACCTTTGTTTTTTCTGTCACTCAGTATTTCATCCATTATAATTACCTTCATAGTTGTTTAATTAAGCCGGATAACTTTACGAGCTGATCTATGTCCAATCCCCGAATCAGGACTTCATAACCATCACCACGCTCTGTCACATGCCCATTCAAACCATTTACAGCTTTAAACCCTGTTAACGTTCCGTGCCAGTTTTCAAGCTTAACAAGTTGTGACAACATGCCTTTCAGTATTTGCCTTTCTTCCCGCTCTTTCTGTAGTTTCTTCTCATACTCTCGCGAAGTTTCAACATCCTGTAATGCATTTATAAGTATTTTCTTTTCAATATCTGCGGCTATCTCTACGGGGTTACGCTGTGGTGATACAGTGCATGTATGACATGGACTACGCCAGTTACGGCTATCCACGCTGCCTATGATAGCTAACCTTCCTTTGTCCATTCGAATGTGTACAGAATAATTTTTAAATCGTGGCGACGTTAGTTTTATACGATATTGACAATCATCCAGCAGGTTTACGCGCCAGCCGTTCCCCAGGATACGGCAGACGATTTCAAAAACAGGCCGATAGAGCAAGAAAAATGATTTCATAAACTCACCTTTAAAGTGTTGGGGGCTTTCGCCCCCGTTTTAACTATGCTCTGTTTTCTACTTTCTGCCTGCCAGCTGCTTTACGCTTCCCGGCAGTGCCGTACATCTCGCGGATTTCATCAATACTGTGTTCTTTTCGGTTCCAGCGGCTCTTATGTTCTTCAGGACGGTAAAACCACTGTTTTTTCTTCGCTGCCCATTTGCAACCTATTTCTTTCAACGTGTCTTTATGTTCGCGAGTTTCCCCACTAATCCAGATCCAGTTGCCTATAACTTCATAAACTAAACCTGATAACCCGGTGAGTACGTTCAACACGCTTTCCATATCGTCACCGTAGTTATAGTGTGCGTTTTCATCGGTGCTCTGAAACGAATTAATTTTATCGATGTTTGCCATCAGAAAATCAAAAGCAGCGTTTACAGCTTTCATCAGTTCAGCGCCTAACGGATTACGGTCTGGATGATATTTTAAAGCCGCTTTTTTATATGCAGCCTTGA
Organism: Leclercia adecarboxylata; assembly: GCF_006171285.1. Lineage (NCBI taxonomy): Bacteria > Pseudomonadati > Pseudomonadota > Gammaproteobacteria > Enterobacterales > Enterobacteriaceae > Leclercia > Leclercia adecarboxylata. The sequence goes on from NZ_CP040892.1 coordinate 41,234, forward strand.
TATCCTTTTCAGTCAATTCACCAGATAAACCAAAGACGTTTAATGCTTCCTGAATGTTCATGCTTTTCTCCCGCCCGTTTGGGCTGCTGGATTAAGGTAGGGAGCCATTCCCAACCAACAAATTCAGTATACCATCATATGATGGTAATGCAATTGTTTTTGATTGCTTTGTAGTGTAAAGACACTATAAAGACAGCGAATGCTTTACGCTGTTGAACCGTGTTTCAAAGAGGCGCGAACTGTGTCACATTTTGCATACTCGTTACATCGCGCCGGGGACGTTCGCCAGTATTGGCGAACCAACAAGCCTGGATATGAGCAATAACCTCCTCTCCCCTGCTAAGCCAATTTCTGACTATCAGACGGCGTTTAGCCTGTCGCAGTTAGCGCGTGAGCTGGCGAACGGTACGCCGGGGCAGTGTGAAGCACTGGCGCGGGGCGCTGTATCTGCGCGTTATGAGGTGCGTTAGCAGCGCATTACGTGGCGAGTAGCTGAAACCAATTGATGCCTGACGAACTCTGACAGAAAAAAAACAATCAGGCCGCCAGCTGCTGGGCGACAATAGCCAGCAAAAAGTAACTGGCCATCATTGCCGGTCGTAAAATTTTGCTGGCATCCCATGTAAGCGGAGTTCACTCCTGGTCAATTTCCAGCTTGTTACGTTAAACGAGCTGTATGCTGTTCTAAGCGGGTTTACCCCGTTCTGCTGAACCCTCGTCGGGGTAAACTCACTTAAAACGCCTCTGAGGGCTTCTGAGTGCGTTTTAGTGCTGGATCTAAAAAGGATCACTCCACGATCCTTTCCCGTTTTTTACGCATAACTTAAAAATCATCTTACTTTTAAGTTATCTTTGCTCAATGTATCTCTTTGATTTAACAGTTTAAAACATCTCTTTTTTTTGAGTTAAAATTCTTCTCACCTTTTCTCAGACCTAGGTGATCGAGAGACGGCACCGCTCGCCGCAGTCTTTGGCTGAGGCGTACCGCAGGAGCATAGCGACGAGGAACGAACAGCCAAAGCGAGGAAGCGGAATATCTGCTGCTCTGACAGAGAGCACGTACACTCAATGGCTAAAATATGAACACCTTATGTTTTGCTCCAACTTCCGAAGGTTAGAAGGATCTATCCTCTGGGTTTATGCTGAGTTATCCACAGGTACTGTGCATTAAAAGCCTTATATATATTTTCTTTTCTTAAAGATCTTAAAGAATTAGAGGTTTTTAATTATCTGATATATATAGGAAAAATAAGCTAAACATGATGGTGGATGCGACGAAACATGATGATAAATGCGATTAAACATGATGGGAAATGCGACGAGACATGATGAAAAATGCGTTTTACCATGATGGAAAATGCGACGAAACATGATGGAAAATGCGACGCTATTAACAGCTTGATTTAAAAGCTTCATATCTGAAGATCTTTGTATGTGAAGTCATCAAGGCGTGCGTTTTATGAGCACATTGGCTGGAGCCTGTCTGGTTTAGCTGAGTCGCTAAGCGGACAAACATGATGATAAATGCGAATAAACATGATGGAAAAAATAACTTCATCATGTTAATGTGGCTACTCTTTAGTGAGAGGTTTTATGAGAATAAAAGTTATGAAAAATGTAACTGAAAAAACGAAGATTCGTCACAGGAACGAAATAAATAAAACTCTGGCTCAACTTCCATTGGCAGCCAAAAGGGTTCTGTGTCTGGCCTTGGTTTATGTTGATCCAAAAAAAGAAATGAGAATGGGGCAGACCTTTAAAATTCGGGCTGATATGTACGCAAAGATAGCCGGAATACATCCTTCTGTTGCTTATAAGCAAGTCAAGGAAGGTGCTGAATTGTTAAATGTCAGTAAACTTTCCCTTACGGGGAATGATATGAAGGAATTAGCAAAGGAACTTGGTCTTCCAAATTCAAAAAACATCGACCGCCTTGACTTATCGATTACTGATTATTGTGCATATAACCAAAATGAGGGATTTGTAATTCTAAGATTTGGATACACTATCACGCCTTATATATCAAGATTAATTGGGGCGGAAAATAAATTCACAACACAACTAATTGCGTCCTCATTAAAATTGAGAGGGGAGTATTCGTGGTCATTGTATCAGTTAATTAGGAAGAATTACTCAACGTTTAAAGGGAAAAATTCATTTAGCCTATCTCTGGAAGAGTTGAAGGATGAACTTATTGCTTACAATATTGATGATAATGGAGATATTATATATAAGTATCCAGAGTACCCTATATTCAAGCGAGAGGTAATAAATAAGGCCATCAAAGAAATAAAAGAAAAAACTGAGGTGACTTTCCTGTCTTGCGTTGTCGATGAAAAAGAAGGAAGGAAAGTTAGTAAGTTACGATTTGAATACGCTATAGATGAAGATAAATTTGCCGAATCAGGCTCTGATTTTCCTATAGAGTTATTTGACGATGATGATTCTGCTTTTCTTGAGGAGTTTGATAGAAAAGTACCACCCAAAAAGAAATGAGGTGAGTTATGGCTAAAATCTATGATTTCCCGCTGGGCGCAGAGCGAGACAAACTAAGGCATGAAATTGACAGGGAACGTAAAAAGCAACGTAGAGTAAAAACGGGCAATCCGTTTATCCGACACGTTAAATGGTTCTGTTTTTATCTTCGCCTTGTCACAGCTGGCGCACTGCATGTAGTTTCTGTTATTACCCTGGCTGTATTGGGGGCTTTCAGTAAGGCTATTTTCTGGATTGGCGGGATGGTTTGTGTCGTCACATGGTTTCACCTTGAGCGCCAGTTCTGGACGCCACATAATTTCACGATCCCTGTTATCGTAAGCCTGTGGGGATTGAGTTTGTTTGCCACTCCCCTAATGGAGATGATAAACAAAAAAATGCCGTGGTATCGTCTCCTGGTTCCTGATGCGAAAGAAGCAAGCACGGAGACACCTGATGATGAGTCGCGGTGAACCAGTCGCAAGCTGCCTGCTTGCACTGTGCATGTTTGCCTTATACCATCGGTTTAGCATAGTGCGCGATGTGAGTTCTTTTCAATGCGATGCAGGATAGGGCAAACGCCGCAAAATGCTAGCATTTTACTCGTTTGCCCGGTGACCTACAGTCGGTTCTTGTTGGAGGATTTATGAAGTTTGATGTAAAAGAGTTTATTGATGATAAATACGCAAAAGCTATTAATATTTTAAAGGAAAACCTCAAAGAAAACTATCATGTTTTTTATGGGATCAGATTGAGTGAAATTCTTTTTCCTGCCAGTGAGTATGGCTCTGATGCTTTCTTTAAAGAATTTGAATCAATTAACAGTGTAATACTACCATTAGTAATCTTTGATTTAACACAACGCAAGCCAATGATGATTATCAGCTTCGATAAGATATCTGATGCCAGTTTGTTGGCAGGGACGGGTATTGTGGTTCTTGAATGTATGGCTCTGTCCGATCTTCTGACAAATGATAATATTGCTATTTTATATAAAATCTAAGAATCTTCTCTCAGTTTATACTTTCTGCTAGGGTCACCAAGTGTTATCGAGTTTAGTTCATGTGAGTAATGGTGTGTATGGTAATGCGCTGGATTTTTCAGATAATCGGGGAATGATATTATTTTCCCGCAACTAATTGCAGAATAGAACCAGTTACGGAAAGTTTTGTCATTTGTTTTTAGTGCATGTTTTGGAATAAAAACTAATTTAATACTGGAAACGTAATTGACAGGATTAAGTATAGTATATCTGTTTTCTACAAACTCTTTTAAAGCATCTATAAATTCATATTCTGATGTATAAATTTCTGTCTTATTACTAGGGCGTTTTATCTGGAATATGAATGAATAGTAGTTCTGGTCAAGTATTTCAACGGTGTTTGAATTTATGCTCAGTTGTTCAATAACCGCTTCTCGTTTATACTCTAATTTGTCTCTGACAGATTGATATACAACCATTGCTGCATGATGTGAACCACCACTGTTTGAAGCTACATAGCGGTCAAGCCAGGAGTAATATGTAACATTGATAGAATCGCGAGGGTTGAAACCTTCATGCTCAATGTGCCATATATTATCCTCCCAGTCTGAAATGTTTTCAGCTTTCAGGTTTTTGGCGGGATACATCCCCTCCCCCCATGAGTAAAGGTTTTTGAACCAACTACCATTTATTACCTTGTTCCATCCACAACCGAAACTTTTCGAGGCAGTCAGAGACTGTAATTTGTTAAAATCGAAATCCAGAGAGTGTTTTTTATCTGTAGTTATTATGTTACTCAGAATCTCAGCCAGATCCCTGTCAATATATCTCAGTGAGTATTCGCTAAATATATTTTCAAGCTGCAATATGGTGTCTGCATCCGCTGTAGGTTCAACTAACTTAATATCAGCAAGATTTTTAAACGTTGCAGCGGTCAGCTTATGGTGATCTGTCAACCTGTAGAGTTGACAGATTAATTCGGTTAAATATCTCATAGATTATCATCCATGCTTCTATGGTTAGAATTTTGCTGATTCCAGTAACCAGTGGTTTTTCTGGTTTTCGTCCAGATTATCAAATGCGGCCAGCGCTGCCTTTAGAACGGTTGTCCTGCTCTGTCCTGTTCTGATCGCCTCAGCCTCTAGGATATCGTCAAAGGCTTCAGAAAGCCGGAAATTAACCAGCTTCGCTTTACCTGGTGTTGGCTTCCTTGTGGCTCCAGAGATAAAGCGTGCTGTTTCTGCGTTTGTTGCCTGTTCTTCTGTCGCCGGAACGGTTGGCGTTTTCAATTTTAAAACCATACAAAATCCTCATTAAAGACACTATCTAAGTGTAAATACTATAGTGTCTTTATGTTGTCTTTACAATGTAAATTTCTATGTATTCGATTGAAATATTTAGATTATCCCTATTTCCTGGGCGACTAATTCTATCTGTGCTTTTGCTGTTGTCAGACTGGAGGCGCGGCTTACATCATGTACCCCTGCCCCTTCATTGCAGGCGCTTTCAAACACATCCAATTCTGACATGCGGTTTTTTAGTGGCTGTATCCAGACGTCGTCTGAGCGTAATAATTTATCCAGCTCAATAGCGGCTTTTCTGTGGCGTGGCTTGCTTGGGTTTATTCTGGTAAGTAATACCCAGGGTTGCAGGGCTGCGTTTGATTTCTGAGCCATGCGGACTTTCTCGGTTACGCTCGTCAGTGTTTCACTTTCAAAGTCAGATGACGCTTTAACCAGAGTTATCATGATATCTGACACAGTCAGTGCGCTACGGAACTCAAGGCTGTCATGTCCGGGGCAGTCAACGATCAGAACATCGCACAGCTTGCTCAGGCGGTTAATCTCTTTGCTTACATTACCGTATGCCTCGTAGACTGGTACTGTTGGGAGGCTATTCTCCCTGCGTTTTTCATTCCAGCTGATAAGGTCATTGTTCTTATCGGTTTTAAGGATGATTACCGATTTTTCTCTGTTTGCCAGCATAGATGCTGTGTTAGCTGAGTAGGTGCTTTTCCCTACCCCGCCCTTATCTGAAACCACCAGTAAAATTTTTCCCATTTCCGCATCCTCGTATTTACGATGTAAAGCTTTTCATGTCTTTACGGTGTCTTTAACTTATAAAGATATAGGCGTCTTTATAGTGTCTTTATACTCTTTATGTTTTACGATGTAAATAGAGTATAAAGATAAGTGTGTCTTTATGTGTGCTTTACATGGTAAAGCTCATTATGGCTTTACGTTTGATTTACACCGTCTTTCTGATGTAACTGTAGGTGACGTGGTCACATAATGAATCATTTCTTTGGTTCGGTTTGAGTATGCCTTTAAAATACCATGCGAAACAGGTACTATATGGTTATGCTTTAATAACCTAAATTGAACTGGTTCGACATTGTGACTCATACCGTACCGCAAAGCTTTGTCCGGGCTTATTTACGCGCCTCAACATCTGAACAAGACGCTTCTCGCGCACTCGCTGCGATCGATAGCTTTGCTGATGAGCGTGGCCTTAACATCTGCAATTACTACATCGAGAATGAATCTGGTTCGCGGCTCGACCGACCGGAATTATTCAGACTGCTGAACGACTGCCGACAGAACGATATTCTCCTCATTGAAGATGTTGATCGGCTTTCACGCTTAACTGGTGAAGACTGGAACAGCCTGAAGAAGTTGATTCGCCAGAAGGATATTCGAGTGATGGCCATCAACGTACCGACAACCTGGATTGCTTCAGCGAGCCATGATTTTGATAGTCGCATGTTTGCTGCAATCAACGATATGTTGCTTGATATGCTGGCTGCTGTGGCTCGTCGTGATTATGAACAACGCCGGGAACGTCAAAGGCAGGGGATTAATAAAGCTCAAAAGGAGGGAAAATATAAGGGGCGTCAGGTCAATCAGGCTCGATACGATGCAATTAATCGGTTGCTCGATAGCGGTAGTTCTTGGAGCCAGGTTCAGAAAATTATGGCCTGTAGTCGAGGGACAATTAGTAGTGCTGTAAAATCGAGGGAAGATAAACGTGCTTTGAGTAAGTAGTTACAACACACAAGAAAATGTCTACTCGTCCTAGCTGGTTGGCTTGTGTGATTGTTCAGTACGACACTAAGGCTAAAGGCTATGGGTAAAACCGATTCCTTGTGTGTTGTAACTAAAGTTCCTTTTAACCGTTACTGCTTTTGGAGGATTAATCATGACAGCAGCCGCTAAATTCGATCACATCTTTGTGTCGGTTTCGCTTTATACGCTTGGAGTTGCAGTGCTAAGGAAGGTGCGAACAAGTCCCTGATATGAGATCATGTTTGTCATCTGGAGCCATGGAACAGGGTTCATCATGAGTCATCAACTTACCTTCGCCGACAGTGAATTCAGCAGTAAGCGCCGTCAGACCAGAAAAGAGATTTTCTTGTCCCGCATGGAGCAGATTCTGCCATGGCAAAACATGGTGGAAGTCATCGAGCCGTTTTACCCCAAGGCTGGTAATGGCCGGCGACCTTATCCGCTGGAAACCATGCTACGCATTCACTGCATGCAGCATTGGTACAACCTGAGCGATGGCGCGATGGAAGATGCTCTGTACGAAATCGCCTCCATGCGTCTGTTTGCCCGGTTATCCCTGGATAGCGCCTTGCCGGACCGCACCACCATCATGAATTTCCGCCACCTGCTGGAGCAGCATCAACTGGCCCGCCAATTGTTCAAGACCATCAATCGCTGGCTGGCCGAAGCAGGCGTCATGATGACTCAAGGCACCTTGGTGGATGCCACCATCATTGAGGCACCCAGCTCGACCAAGAACAAAGAGCAGCAACGCGATCCGGAGATGCATCAGACCAAGAAAGGCAATCAGTGGCACTTTGGCATGAAGGCCCACATTGGTGTCGATGCCAAGAGTGGCCTGACCCACAGCCTGGTCACCACCGCGGCCAACGAGCATGACCTCAATCAGCTGGGTAATCTGCTGCATGGAGAGGAGCAATTTGTCTCAGCCGATGCCGGCTACCAAGGAGCGCCACAGCGCGAGGAGCTGGCCGAGGTGGATGTGGACTGGCTGATCGCCGAGCGTCCCGGCAGGGTAAAAACCTTGAAGCAGCATCCGCGCAAGAACAAAACGGCCATCAACATCGAATACATGAAAGCCAGCATCCGTGCCAGGGTGGAGCACCCGTTTCGCATCATCAAGCGGCAGTTCGGCTTCG
>NZ_CP040893.1 GCF_006171285.1 Leclercia adecarboxylata
TCGCTCGCACAGTGAGCCTGCGCGATTCGGCAATCTCTTTATCGGCCAGGTTGAGCTTGCTTTGCAGCTCCTGCAGGCGCTTGTTCAGGTCTTTTCTTTCGGCGCGCAGGGATGACACGTCTTTTTCCAGCTTCTTGCGCTCGTCATGCATGCGGGTCGGGTTCGCACGCACATAGTTATCGTGGGTCAGCTGCAGTGATTTATGCGCCAGCGCGGCGGTGACAATCTGATCGGCCATTGAATCAATTTCGCTCTGAAAGCTGATGGCCTTATTTTCCATTTGCAGCTTTTCCATCGCTGCCGCGTTTTCCACCTCCTCAATGCGATCGTCGGCATCCTGGCGAATACGGGCAATCTCACCCTGCAGTGGTGACAACTCGTTAAGCCGCGCCTGGAGTTCCTCAAGCGTGTCGCACAGTGCGTTATGAGTATCAGCGTTTTCGTTCAGGCGGGTGGCAAAATCAATATGGAGTTGTTCGACGGTGCCAATACACATTTCCAGCGCTCGCCGGTCGAGATCGTCACCGCCGATGCGCCGCAGGGTCAGGTTCAGCTGGTTGTAGATGGCCTGGAAAGACATTTCCAGAACTTCGTCAGTGATGGGGGTATCCAGCTCTGGTTGGGGAATTGCGCTCATAAATAACATTCCTTATTTTCATTTCATTAGATTTACTATGCTTTAGGTGATGGATATTAATCTGTAATTCTCCAATGGTCTATTCTTTTGCGCACAAAAAAGGGGCCTTAGCCCCTGTTCTTTCGGTTTATTTCAGTGGGTCAACCAGACCACCAGCCCCAGCACCAGAAACGGTATCAGGCAGCATGCCGGGCCAATCCAGGAAAAGCGACGTTGACGCGGAGGTGCCCCGTTGGCGTATTCTTCGGCACTCATACAGCCCATATAACTTACGGCCATCACGATCGTGTTATCGCTTAGATCAAGCTCCATATAAACACCAGCAACATCCCTCGCCGTCACGCGCTGATATGGCGATGTGATAATGGCGCTGCGACAGCGCCCACCTTCATCCATGAATGAAATATTGTAATAGTGCTCACGCATAGAATGGCTCCCAGTCGGTTGCCATTTGATCGTCATATCCCGGTTCGTGCGGCGCTTCACCGCCCAGGCCGTCATTGTAGACAAACAGCTCATTACTCACAGGCAGACCATATCGCAGGCAAAGTTCCTCAGCGTCTTCCGGTGAGGCAAGGGTAACAAAGTCTTGTCTACCGGCGCGGCGAACCGCAAAAACCTGATTAGTGCCTAAAGCTACATACGCAGTGCTAATATCCATCTCTGCCCTTTTCCTTCAAATCACCTAAATAACGTCATAATGCCCGACGCGAACGCCGGTAAACTCATGCAGCTACATCAACTTCACGCCAGAAACCATCATTTTCATGCGCTGGCATTAACGCGCCAGGGGATAGCTGAGAATACTGAATCATGGCTTCGGTGGCCTCATCCGGCGAGAAGGCCAGAACACAGTAATAGCCCTGCTCGCTCAGGCGACATAGCCACGTAATCTGTTCTTTGCTGGGTTTTCGTTTGCCGTGTTTCAGTTCGATACGCATTCCGTGATACGCGCCAGCTGGTAAATCGAGGCTCATATCCGGGTAGCCTTTCTTTTGGCCCTCGGCAGGCATGTCATTGGCCGTTTTTTTGGTGCGGTACCCGCCGTTTGGGGTGGCGTGCAGCAGGTCGTACATATCCGGGTGCTTGCGCTCCATGAAATCGAACACCTGCACCTGATCGTAATGTTCGTACCGCCCCTTTATCAGCTCCGGCTTTTTGACCAGCGCCGCCAGTGCGGCCGCATGAACTGAAACCTTCTTAACAGCGGCCAGGAAATCAACCCCAGACGCGCCGGAGGACCTTTTACCCGTCCTCCGGCCCTGCCGTTTGGTGTAACTTTCCAGCCACTCACTCGAAAACCGCATGAACACCCCGCGCAAATAATAATTGTAATTCTAACAATACAAATTGAAACACAATTATTAAAGAAATAGATAGCATAAATATAAGTTGCTTAACTATTTGCGGGGTGAGTAAAGGTTTCACCCGGATTAACGCCGGGGGGCGGCAGAGGGTCGCCATTGATAACTTGCAGAAGCACAAATTTTCTTATGCTGACGGCGGGTTTGCTTTCGAAGTTGCGTATCCGCCTGATGGGAGCGCCACGACTGCTTTATGACAAATCTTTCATGACTGTCTGGCTCGCGTAAATGCTGAGCGCGAAACTGCTGTACTTTGGCTTCGATCCACTTAGCGCCATCGGGTGAAATTGTAAATTTTGGACATGTCATTTTTAGGCCTTTACTGGAAGCTGGGGGGCATACTGCCGCCTTACGCAGAACGCAAGGCGGTACCCTATTGTTGATTATTGGAATTGCGTTTCACGCTGGCACAGATCAATTATTGCACCATCGGAAGGCATTTAATCTCGCAAAAAGCCCGGAATACACGGGCTTGCACAAGGGTTTATGCTTAAAGAGTCGCCAGTTTGTAGACGAGGCTTAATAACCAGACGCTTCCGAAAATGGACAGGGCGAGGGGCAACCAGATACGCAGGACGTTTTCGAATAACTGGAAAGCGCGGGCATCAGCTTGCTGGTGGTGGGAGTGTTTGACCGGCTGCACAAAATCACGCTGGGCAAATGCTTTCATGGTATAGTTCCTTTTGTTCAGGCGGGTTTCGGTCGCCAAACTCTGACCCGCTTTGGATGGGAAGCCCGACTTCGGTCGGGCTTTTTCTTAATGCATATCAAATCTAAGGCTTTTGCCAATTATGCACAAGTTTAATTTCCATTTATTTTTGTGCCTTCTATTTATCCGGTCTTGCGAACCAGCTCCTCGCGCGCCTTAGCCAGAAGCACGCCCCACTCGTGCCTGTCAAGTTCGCGCACAAGCCTCACCCTCTCGCCAGTTGCAGGGTTAATTATCCAGCACCACTCTTCCGGTTTATCATTCAGATGCAGCGAAAACACCGCCTGCGAGCGCTTATATCGCAGCTCGCAGCCATGCGCCTGCGCCAGCTCAGCCAGCTCACTTAAGTTGTAAAATTTTCTCGGGCGGTTGTTCATAGCGGCCTCTTATTTAAGTTTGTATTTCTCCACTGACTCATCGTAGCTCACGTAGTGATACGGCTCCGTATCGTCAGCGGACGGCATTACGCTGAGCAGATGATCAGCACTGAACATATTACCAGTATCCGCAACTTCATCAGCATAAAGATGTGCTGCAACCAGCGTTAATGCTGGACGGCGCATGCTATAAATCTCGGCCACGTCGCTGTCTACGATCTGCCCCCAGGTAATTATGCCGCGCTCCAGCAGCAAAGTTTTTAGCGCAGGCCACCACGGACCAAACGCCCGGTACGAAAGCGAATTAGCCGTAAGTCGTTGTTCCAGACCACGCAGGTACGCTTCTACAAAATCGCCCTCCTCCCTTCCATCCAGCGCATGCACGGTAAGGATCTCGTGCAGGTACTCTTCGGTTGGTAAAACGGTGTCGATTAACGTTGTCATAAGTCTTTTCGCCCGGCTTCCCGGGCGCTCCTGTGTTAGCTGACCAGTGCCTGAATATCACTGTGAATTTGTTCAATAGGGAATCGTGACGGCACAATCCACGCGGGCTGGGTAAACTCATTACCGGCCACCGGATCGTCTTCAAAGTTCCAGAATTGCGCACCATATTTCTCTTTCAGCATGGTACGTACAGCCTTCGCCTTAAGCGTGGCGCGTCCGTTGCTGTCACTCAGCACATGCGCACCACCAGCCGGGAAACTCATTCTGAACGTGCGATTCTTCCATTTGCGCTGGCCTGCCAGCTCCTGCTGGTTGGTGCTGGCAACATAGCCGTATTCGCCTGCCGCCGCCTGCTGACCGGCAAAGACTTTCGCCTCGCTGGCCTTGCGGGCCTCTTCTGCCTCGCGTAGCGCGGCCAGTTCGGTATCTGAGAGATCACCGGCCATCAGACCAAGCCACTCATCAAAGGATGCCGCAGCGGGCTTGTAGCCCCCGTTTTTGACCTCTTTCAGCTTATAGCGGCCAGAGTCCAGCAGCTGACGCACCCGGCTTCCTGACGTGAACACGGCAGCATTCACCATTTGGCGGGGGTATGCGCCCACCAACACACCGGCCATCACCAGCTCGGGAAGGTTGAGCGCCATCAGGTTACGCGACTGCTGCGCACGGTTCATAAAGCCTGAAATGTCCATGTCATCCAGCTGACGGACTTCCTCCAGTGCCGATCGCCCTTCCAGGCGTTCGCACTGCGCATATAGCTCTTTCGCGGCACGGCCTACGGCCTCGTTAATCTCGTCAATCTTGACGACAATGCGATCGTCCAGAATGGTGCTGATAAACTGCCGGATCTCCGTTTGATTGCTGAATCGCTTGCTGTATGTCATCACCTTGCGCACTGACAGGCTGTTTTGCCAGAAGCGCACCGCACTATCCACGCCATTGAAGAAGGCCGAATTCACCTCTTCCGCTGACGCACCGGCAAGGATCGCGCCGCTGTCCTTCTCGGCTTCCCGGCGTGCGGCTTCGAAGATGTCCAGCGCATCGGCCATAGTTGCCTGTTCGCCGTACCCTTCCAGCACTTCGCTGTAGTTCTCACCGAATACCGCCGAATACATGGTGCGCACGGAATAAATGCCGCCGTTCACGGAGAATTGATACATGGCGCGCTTTAACCCTTCATCGTTGCTGTCCGGGTAAACCAGGCGCTCCGGGTTATCACTGCTGAGTCCACCCGCAACGTAAAACATTTCCAGTGTGCCGGCGTCGGAATATTGCATCCAGGTATCGCCCTTCACGCGCATGTAATTACCTGCCACGGCGTCGATAAACTCCGCACGGCTGAGCGTGGCCGCTACCTCGGAAGGCCATAGTCCGGCATTAGCACGTTTTCGCGCGACGGCCTGGCTTTCGGTTACGTCCACCTGATCGCGCACCTTCGACATCAGCACTTCTCTCACGCCGCCGCCTGGTGTCCTGTAGCTATTCGCGTTAATGGGGGCATACATTACATCCACTTCCACCGCACCCTGATCAGGCATCAGGCGGGTTATTCGACCAACGTAGCGATAATCACCATCGATCCAGTAATACGCCCCGGCTTTCAGCAGGGTGCCGGTTGCCGTTTTCACATACTGCGATGGGTTCAGTAGTACATCAGGATCTACGTCAATGGTGCCTGCTTTAATGGCGCGCTCCAGATCGCCCCGCGCCCGCTTGACCATCGTTGAGGCGCTTTTCGACCGGCTGAGCACGTTGCGCGCTTTCTTCACATCAGTTTTCAGCTCCACCAGCATTTCAACGGCAGTTTTAAGGGTAGAGCGAGCGAGACGGCGCGGCTCGGCGTGGTAAATATCTGCGCTGCGCTTACCGTGGGTTGCCATCCAGTCGTTGTACTCGCTTTCCTCCTTGTTCACCTGGGCGCGGTATTCTTCCACCTTCGCTTCGTGTGCTGTGAGTTTCTGCTCGGCATTCTCCAGGCGGCTGGCGAGCACCACCGGATCTTCTTTCGCGGCCACGGACGCGCGCAGGTACACATCGAGCGCGGTTTCTGCTTCCTTCTCGGCCCGGAGGCGTTCAACTTCACGACGTGCGGCCAGCTGAGCATTAATGCGCGCCTGTCGCTCTTCCGGGTTCGCGGCCAGCATCAGATTAATTTCATCTTTCTCATCCACGTCACCGTTTTTGTAGGTGGACACGTCTGATGTCATGATCTGATTAATCCAGTCCTTTTTGCGCTGTAGCGTCTGGAGACGGAATTCATCGAACGATCCCTGGCCGCAATAGTAATGCACATTCACCGAATCCTGGCTGGAACCAACACGCGCCCCGCGCCCGTTACGCTGCGAAATACTCGCTGGCGTCCAGGGGAAGGTCAAATGGTGAATATCCGTAGTGCCTTTGTGCAAGTTAATGCCAACTTCTGCCTTTTTGTTGCAGATAACAATCGGGGTCCGGCCTTCGTTGTAGTCGGCGGCGATCCCTTCCATGCCGGAGAGCGACACGTCATTGAGCGCAGACTGATAATCTTCATATCGCGCCAGGTCGGCGTAATATTTTTCCCAGATACCCTCCTTGTAATTGCCGTCGGCGCGCTCGGCAGGCTCAACCGGCTTTTTAACCTTCTTGAGTTTCGGCCCGGTTGCCTTGCTGACAGTCGTGGCGTTAATGATCCCTATCTGGCCCTCATCCAGTCCCAGCGCGCTGGCAATGATGCGGCGCAGCTTGTTGTGCTGCGTCTTTTCGTCCATGAAGATGATCTGCTTGCCGTTCTGCATCCCGGCTTTCAGGTTCTCAATCATGGCCGCATATTTTGGCGGGATAGGGTGCGTAACGGTTTTCATACTGATACCGGCAGCGGCGATCGCTTTCATCACCTCGGCTTCCAGTTCCACGCTGACCATCAGCTCTGTGGCGTCAGCTTTTTCGGTCACGGTCGTTGCTACTACCTTACTGGTGCGCGTATCCACCAGCCCGGCCTCGTTCTCTTCCATCTCGTCGTCATCATCGGCTTCTTTGCCGCCCGCGTGGGCAGGCAGACTGGCCGCAATGGCTTTGACCTTTTCCAGATCGGCAGGCAGGAAACGGAAGGTCAGCGACGAGCGGTACAAATCCGGGTCGATAACCATCTTGTCCATGTCACGGATAACGGAAAAGATAAAGTCATCGTCCTTGTTCTGCTCGACTGTTACCGTGCCGTCTTCGTTTTTGGTGATGATCGCCTTCTCCCCGATCAGGCTGGCGCGCTTACGCAACGCTTCATACAGTTCTTTCTGTTCATCGGTCAGCGGAACCTCTACGTTTTTCTCGTTCAGGTCCGGGATCTTGACGCTTTCTTTCACGTCAGCGGCGGTCTTTAACGTGGTCCAGCGATGGAAGATACCGCGCAAACCGTCCAGGTTTTTAAAGCCCACCAGCCCCTGTTTATCCATCAGTTCGCCGGATATCTTCTGCACAACCACGTTTGCCGTTTCGCCGAACACACGTACAAAGTCATCCGGCGTCAGGATACCCATTGCCTTCCAGTCTTCGACCGGCACGACGTGGCTCAACATGTTGAAGGCATCGAGCGGCGAGTTAACGAGCGGGGTGGCTGTCAGCAGCGTGACACCGCGTCCGTTGTATTTCTTCATCAGCCAGGCTGACTTGACCGACATATCACGCGCGATTTGCGATACAGCCGGATTCGGCAGGTATGCCAGCTGAGCGGTTTCACGGCCAGCAGAAAGCGAGTTCCTGTAGTTGTGTCCTTCATCGGCGATCACGTTGTCAAAGTTCATATCCTCAAAGTACGGCACCTGCTGTTTCTTTTCGGTGCCGGTGTCTGCGGCCTTGTCTTTAAGTTTGTTCTTCGCCAGCTCTGCGCGGTGCGTCGATTTCATCAGGTCCGTTCGGCCCATATCGACGGCGTTATACAGCGCCTGCGCGGAGTTCTCTTCAATCGTTTCCGGGCGCATCGGGATCATGCCGAATTGCTCTTTTGTCATGATGACTGAGCGATAATTCGACGCAGGGATACGATTCAGACGCTCCAGAATGGTGGCGGCATCGGCATCCTTGAGGACGTTACGCATGACCGGGTTGCCGTCGCTATCCGTAACCGGTTCGTTGTTCTCGTTGCGTACCTGCGATTGCTGAATGCCGTTATCGCCCATCACTTCATCCAGACCGATAAACAGCATCTGACTGAATGCCGCATCACTGTAGAAGTCGCGCGCTTCGTGATACCAGTTCTGATAAACGGCCTTCGGTACGACAATGGCGGTGCGTTTTGAGCGGCCATGCTGGAAGTTAAACGCCTCCAGCGCCAGGGCCGTTGTGGTTTTACCCAAACCCGTCCCAAATCCCATGATGCCGCGCCCGTCCTCTGAGAGACGGCGAACCTCGGAGTTTTGGTAGCTCAGCGGAATACGCTTGCCTGAGATGCCTTCGAGGCTCAGGGATTCGCTGGAGTGCTCGAACGGGACGTAGTTGTTAAACGCATCGTTATAATCATTCTCAACGCCAGTAACGTCCGGGTGCGATTTCAGCCAGTCGTTGAAAGAGGCTTCCAGCTTGCCGATGCGATCAAGATACTGGGCAGCATTCACCCCGCGCGGTTTGACGCCGTTAAGGTAGTTTTCCAGCTGGTTTAAAAAGCCGTCGCTATTGCTGGCCTGCTTAAACTCTGTGACACCCTTGCTGGTAACGGTACGCAGCTTATAGCCACTGAAAACGCCATCCTTGCCCGCGTAATCATCCGGGGAGACAAGGAAACCGTCTTCCACCTGAATATCCTGGGTGTATTTGAAAGCGTCATAGCCCTGCTCGGCGAGAAACTCCTTAATCAGACGGCGATCCAGCCAGCGGGCGTTCAGGTTTACCGTGATTTTATCGATCGGGACTGGGTTACGCTTCTCGTCTATCAGCATCATCTGGCGTACCAGATTTTGCTTTTGCGGCCCGTCCTGCAGTCCGGCTATCTGCGCGGCCAGCCTGGTCATTTTTCCGCGCACGTTGCCGCTGGTGGCGCGCGACATCGGCAGAATGTTGCCGTAGCCATCGAGCGCGATTTCTGGGAAGTTCGCCAGGTAGTCCAGCAGCGCGTCATCTGACGACGGCAGCTGCGCGGTGCAGTAGTCACGGAATTGTTCAAGCGACACCGGCACCAGGTCAATCTGGCTGAAAAGGTGTGCCACAACCTGCTCAGGGTTGCCGGTATCGACCGGAGAAACAGACTCGGTATTAAGGCGACCGGTCAACAAATCAGAGAGCTTACTGTCGCGGGTAACGTTGCCCTGGAAGGTCAGCCAGCCTTTAGCCGCGGGATCGGAAAGTCCGGCCAGGCGCAGGCCGTTTGGTGAGCCATAGACCGCAATTTCCTGTTCAACCATGCGCGCGGCGTCGGCCAGCAGCGGGCCAGCATCACTGCCCTGGGCGATCAGGTCCTGGGCGTCGTTTATGGTGAGGCCAATCAGCGCCCCACGCAGCGCGCGTTCGCGCTGGGATGGTTTCTGCTGCAGGGCAAACTTCATTACGGTGTGCTGGCGATCGGTTAACAGCGCCGGGTATATCTCCGAAACTGCCTTGAGCTGGCTGGTGCTGAGCGATAGCAGACCATGCAGTGAGCGGCATTTAGTCTGGAGATCGCCGAAGGTCTGCGCGCCGAAGCGTTCTGCGTCAATGCCGCTGCGGTCAGTCGTACTGTCACGGACCCACGTTTCCCCGTCATAAACGTGCCAGATACCGCCCACCAGCCGCTTATCACCTTCATTCGCGCCTTTGTAAGCGTCCTGGTTTACGTCCAGCATTTCCCAGGCGATACGACTGTCAAACCGGCGCGATAACGCCTGTTTCATGCCTTCATTGGTTACGCGGCCGTCTTTTTTGACCGTCAGAATGTTGTTGAAGCTGGATCGCTCTGTTTCGCCGTGGACAAACCGCTTGCCCTCAGTCGCAAACCATTTGCCCTTGAGGAACGTCGGCCAGAGTACGTGGGCGGCGGTCAGGGTTTTATCGTCGGCATTGCTGACGATCTCCGCCAGCGCGCGGGTGTGTTTACGCAGTACCCACACGTCAACCACTGTCGCGGTGCCGCTTTCGGCGAAAGTGCCGGACGGCATACGGTGCGCCCCCAGAAACTCCGCTCGGCGCGCCACTTTATCACGCAGCTTTTTGTTGGTTCCGCCACCGTCGGTCATGCCGTTTGGCACCACCAGCACTACCAGCCCGCCCGGTTTCACCTTGTCGATAGTACGCAGGACAAAGTAATGCCCGACGTTCGTTTCCCCTTTATACGCCGGGTCGCGCTCAGCGTACCCGGTGCGGCTTTCCCCGAACGGGATGTTGCCTACGGCGTGATCGTAGGTGTCATCGCCCACGTTCGCGGCCAGGTCCTCAAATGCCCCCATGCGCACATCGTCTTCCGGGTGCAGCAGCTGGTTAATGCGGCCAGATACCGGCGAAATTTCGGCGGCAGTCATGATCGCGCCCTGCGGCTTGGTTTCCTGGAAGATGCCGGTAGCGGCGGACGGTTCCAGGACATGGCCTGACGTGACGCCATAATCGGCCATCAGATCCCAGATACCCTCTGCCATAAACTGCGGAGTGTAATACTCGTACTGACTGCCGCCGTCTGAAAGGCCACCTTCCCCGGTGTACCCGGCCAGCACCTGCCTTTGCTCATCGGTTAGCTTATTGCCGTCCACGTTCTCCGGCAGCTCCTGTAGCAGACGCATCGCGGCGTTATTTGCGCTGCGGCGAGCACGCTGGATGCTCACGCCGTCCTCTTTAACAATGCCAAACTGCGCCACCTTGCGCATTTTTCGCAGCCGAAGAATGAGGTTAATTATCTCATCCAACGATCCGGCACCGTCCAACTGATCCAATACAGTTTTTGCCATTTTTTAACCTTATGCCTGCAAAACATAGACCCGATAAAATCAGCGCAATTCTAAGTGGTCTGTATTTTCCAAAGGTATTTGCAGAAAATGGCAAACAGAAACTCGACTAACGGGGCATTAGCCGCCCTTAAAAAGCTGTTCACCAGCGCGCCCCGGACGCCCGTTTCCCATCTGCCTTTGAGTAGTGGGCATAACGTCATTTCGCGTTCCGGGCTGGCTACGCTGATGGGTAAACCGGGCGATACGCCGGGTGAACTGACGACTGAGGCTGATAGCCTGGGTATCGGGCTGGCTCTGCCAGAGGACCGCCTCGCCAAATATCCGATCCTGGAAGAAATGTCGAAAAGCGCGACAGTCTCAAGCGCGCTCAATATCCATATTGCGCACGCTCTTTCCACCAGCAAAAGAAGCGGTCTGGCGTTCACGCTGGTGGCAAAAAACCCGGCAGACAAGGAAGCCGTGGCCCGCTGCAATGAACTGATGGAAGACCTGGGGGAAATGATTAATGCAGGCCTCCCCGGGTGGGGGCTGCTGATGTCTATTTTTGGCGTGGGGTTTACCCGGCCATACGGTGAACCCGGGCGAGGGATAGTTAACATCGAGTCCAGCTATTACACACTCCCCCACTTCATCCAGGAATTCACTCGCGGCGGGCAGCTGGCGGGCTTTACCGGCGATTATCTGCTGACACCGGACAACCTGCAACGCACACTGGCAGAGCCGTGGTTTGTTGTGCCGGTTAAAAATCCCTACTGGACCCCAAGTCGCAACCAGATCCCGATGACCACCGGCACGCGCGGCTACACCCTGATGAACGACGCGCATAATCAGGACCTGATGGAAACGCAGAATTACGGCACTAGCTTCCTGGAGCACTCGTATGAGCCATTTATGAATCTATGCGGCGCGCTTAACGCCCTGAAAGCGACACGCTACAACGCCGCCAAAATAGATCGCCTGATCGCCCTCACAACCGGCACTCTCGACCCTGTTAACGCAGGCAACTACACGCGCGGCGTCAGCCAGTCACTTAAACGCAACGCGGAGACGTTAGCGCGCCGGTCAATGCAGGCCAGCACCATGCCTACGGTACTAAATCACCTGATACCGGTTATGGGCGACGGTAAAAACGGTATCACCATAGACACGCAATACATCCCGGCAGATATCACCGGCATTGAAGATGTGATGTTTCACTTACGCCAGCTGTGCTCCAGCATGGGCATTGATTCAACCATGCTGGGCTGGGCTGATCAGATGGCTGGCGGGCTGGGTGAAGGTGGCTGGGTGCAAACAGCCATTAACGCCGCGCAGCGGGCGCAATGGCTGCGCCAGGGTTCGCAGGATGCCATTCTGCGTTTTGCAGACATCCATCTCGCCTATAAGCACGGCAAGATTTACCTGCCGAACCAGCGCCCTTTCACCGTGCAATTTAACTCCATGAATACCGCATTGATGGCGGAAGAGGCCCGCGACCAGGACGCCCGCGCCAACTTTATTTCCATCATCACCCAGATCCTCGACCAGATACAGCAAAGTCCGAAGCTGGCGGGCAGCGATACATTCATGCGCTACCTGTTTTGTGACCAGCTCAAGATGGACCCGCAAACGCTGCAGAAAATGCTTGCTGAGTTTAAAGCCACCCCCGCCGAACACGAATCAGACGACGAGGACATGATGAATGAATCCGCGCCAGATCGTCATGAAAACCCTGAGCAGTGGAGCCGCACCCAGTTAATCAACTTCGCCAAATTTGTTATGAGCCAAAATTAAGAGAGCCAACATGAAAGCACTTCAAACCGTTACTGACCGCTTTTCCCTTATCGACAAGATTCGACGCCACACGCCGCAGAATGACCGCAACTACATCATCCAGTCAGTGCGTGAGACGTTTAATGATCCAGAGGTACAGGAGCATATAAAACTCGGTGAAATGTATGGGTACTACGGCCACGGACGCCGCGCCATGCAATATGAGAAAAATGGCAAACTCACCCTCCCGGAAGTCAGTGTAGTCATTGTGGATGGCAAACCGGTCACACTGACTAACGTACCATCAAACCGCACCATCGCTATTGACGTGGATGACAACGGCATCATCACCCATACCCAGGAGATTCTGGATACCGATCCGGGCAATATCGTAAAGGGTATGATCGCATCTAATGCGGGCGGCTGGTCATGGGCGACGGGCGGCAAAGACGGCGCTGTGCGCTCACTTGTGAACAGCTATCACGGCATGGACTACGTGACCATACCTAATTACATCAGTCTCGATAAGAGCAGCATGATGCTGGAATCCGCTGACACCCGGGGCGAACAGATGCACGCCGCGCTACGCAATGCCGGATACAGCGATAATGCTGCAACTGATTTGTGCCAGCACTTCGAAAAGATGATGTCCAGCCAGGCAATGTTTGAGGCTGTTGAACGCACAAACCAGATGGAAAGCCAGCTGTGGGCCAGCCAGGGGCGCTTACTTGAGGTGGAAAAACGCCTGAGCGAAGCCAACCTGATGCTGGAAAGCCAGGGGGATTCTGCGGCCAAACGTCGCAAAATAATGCGTAATGCGCTGACTGAACTACCAGTGTTTCTGAGCAAAGAGCAGAAGCAGGCGCTGATCCGAATGGAAACAGAAGAGGATGCCCAGGTGCTTGCGGCCATGCTGGAATCAGCCGTGGGTAGCGCTGGTGCTACGCTGCCTTTAAGTGGAGGCAAATCCGCTCACGCGCCAGCCCCTGCTGGCTCCAGGACCCATCACGTAGATGATGACACGCCGATGTTATGGCTCAAACCACGCACAAAGTGATAGTGATTCTAAGGGGCTGTTCATAAAAACAGTATTGCTATAGAGTGTGGTCATGGTTAGGATCGCGATCGCCAGCATCTTGGATCGTGATCCTTTTTATAGGCAGGATCTTCCTGGGTTACATTTTTTGGCGTATGTTAAACGCCAGATAGCAAAAAACCACCCTGGCAGGTGGCTTTTGCCGGGCTTTTAAGCCCTTATGCGCTGACGTGATTTGCACTCACTCAATGCTGACAACACACATTATCTGGAAAAGTGCTGTAAGGTCAGTTTACAAGCACTATTCTACGCACTCAAGTATTTTCCTGAGCGTTTTCGTGTGCCAGCTCCCTGAGTAAAAATCACCCAGCGCCGAATTTTCGGTGCGGTTTTGTCGTGCCCGAAAACAAAGGATTGAAATGGTGACAGGCTAAAAAGAAAAAAGCCGGAGGACGGCAATCCACCAGCTTTTTCAGAGACTTTGTTCAATGCCCATAAGGTTTGGCGACCAGGCAAAGAACGGCAACTTAAACATATCCAGCGCCTTGGCGGGCGCAGGCGGGGAACACTCATCCGTGAAAATCCCCAAACAACTTAGGAAATAATAATGCATAACAGTGACCAAATCCAGCCTAATTCTTTACCTGATAGTGCAATACAATCCCCATTGTTCCCCAGCCTGCCTGAGTTTTCCGCGTATCTTGAACTGGACAACGCTAACTTATGGATTGAGCTACAGCGCGCTTTCCCTACCGGCTACAAACTAAGCAATGCCCTCGCCTACCTTCCAGCATCACTCGTCAGCCGTACCGGAAAGATTATTGCCGGATGCATAGCCAACAAAGTTAACCCCTCCCATACCGGTGTTTGCTACGCCAGCCGTAAGACTATTGCCCAGGAAGCGGAAGTGTCCATTGCTACACTCGATCGCTTCACCACCAGCAATGCCGGGCGCGCGATTTTTAATTCCGAAATTCCCCAAGGCACAATTGGAACGGAAACCGCCCGCCGCACTCTTACCCGCCCGGCAATGCTCTTTTGCCTCGCCATTTTCCTCTATCGCAAGACCGTCAGCCGACTGAAACAAAAAGTAATGATATTTGCTCTGAAAGCCGCGTCAGCTCTGATTGTCATCAAAAAAGGGGGGCGCAAAACGAAGCGGGGAGCCGGGGCGCAAAATGAGGCACAAAAGGAGATAGTCACTGCTCTTTCTGAAAGAGAAAAAAATCCAAATAGTGCGCCTGAGCCGTCGCAGGTTGTGGATAAACCGGATCAGGTTTATCAAGGGAAAACACTTGCTGAGTGGAATGCGCTTATCACGACAACGCGTATTCAGGGCCAGCTCAACGCTGCAGAGGAACGCTACAACCAGCGCCAGGGCAACGAGATTAACCAGCTCAAGAGCATGATGCTCAAGGTGCTCAGCGCGTTTAAAACTGCCGGGAATGGCAAGAATGACACCATGTTCCGGGCATCCTACGCAGACGTGGACTACAGCAAGGTCCCAGAGGGTTTTCGGGTGTAAGGCCCCGGCAAACGCCAGGGCATGTGGATCACGCTTCGCTGGTGGATTTCTGCGCGCTCTGCACGGCGAGGCGGGCATCACCAGGAAGATCTTCACCGGCAGGCCAGCGGTAGCCGGTAACGCGGGTTCGCGGGAAGGCTCGAACATTCACGGCATCTGACTGATTACCGCCCAGCACCAGCAGATCGCGATTCTCGTTCTGGCCGACTACAAAGCCGACGTGACCGCCGCCGTCGCGGGCAAATACGACAATACAGCCCGGCACTGGTTCGCGCAGCTCGGTTCCCCAGGTCAGGTAGCTACGAGCCGATTCGAAGCGGGTAGACTGGATGCCAACGCGCTCCAGCATGGCACCGACAAAAGCCGCGCACCAGGGGGTTTCATCGTCTTTGATGCCGCCGCGCTTGATATCACGCCAGTATTGCAGGATCTCCGCGCAGTGCTGCGGACCTTTGATTTCGCGGACGTTGAGATTTTTACGCGCTTCTGTTACCCAGCGCGCTTCTGTGGTCTGGCTCATTGTGTATTCCTCAGTTGAAAGAAGAATTCACCGTAATCAGTTTGTGTTTTAGGGTAGGCAAGAAAAAACCCGCATTACGCGGGCCTTTTTTAGTTAACGATAGGATCTGTTATTTCTCCGTCATCGTCGGACTGGTCACTACCCTCTTCCATTTTGGGCCACTCCACTTTCCACCCCACAATCTCCAGACTGCGCAAGATGAAATGCGCTTCCGCGTCCATTGTATTGACAGCACCTGTCGCAGAATTACGCCTCACACGCTTTAAATCAGCGGCCATATCCGCCGAAGTGATGTCACCTGCGATTTTCAGGATCTCACCATTATCTCCGCATAATACGCTGCCAGTTTTGCCGTCTGGCGACTTAAGGTTGGTTTGCATTCGGCAACTCCGTCAAACATCCGAGGAAAAATTCAATAAGTCCATCTTTATTCAGAAGGGATTTAACCGTCTGTTCAGGATCAGCGTAGCACTGCATAGCCATTGAGAAGAGTTCAGTGGACCGGCATTTACTCAATACCGGTGGCTTAGAAAGCATCTTGCTGCTTATTTTGCTCAAACTCTTTTCCATGTAGATTTTGGACATATAAGCATCGCTCATACCCGTAGAAACAATGTATTCAGCGTCTCCACGCGAGCCATTGTTAATGTAAGTCACACGTTCGCCAGCTTTCATTTTCAGGAAGGCTTTCCCGCGCTCCAGCAAGTACGGACTGGAATACTCAATATGATGACCTGCTTCATGGAAAATGACATGTTCGGCATCACCGTTGCCGTCAACAACAATCGCACCGTTCTTGTTCGTGTATGCCCGCACGCCACTGGTGTGGGCTACTTCTTTCAGCGAGCCAAGATTACCGTTTGCCACGCGGTAAACCGTGGCGATCGCTTTACGCAGGTTAAATCCCTTCCTGCCGATATTGTCTTTTTCTACCTGATCTTCCATGCCGTCATCAATTTTTATACCACGCGCCCATTCCTCGGCCTGCTCCTCTGAAATACCGGTTGCCACTTCCATTGCTGCTTTTACTTTGCTGTGAATTTCATTCACTAACATTGGCGGATATGAGGCGCTGCTTCTGAACAAGTCAGCCAGCGCCATGACCTCTCCGACAATCGCAACGTTGGTATCATCGTTCAGCGTCCACTCCAGTTGGCTAACTGCACTAGCAAACCCTGTTCCTCGCATGAACACCTGTTTAAGATATGGTTTTAGTTTCTCTGGTTGATCGCGGACTTTATTGATTTCGGGTATATAAAAATCAACGTACCCATTAATTTCTGGCGCTGAATGCTCGGAAATTAGCAGAGTTACCGCTTTTATTCTTTCCAGTGCATTGATGTACGCGTCCGCCAGTTCTTCGCTGCCAAACTCCAGTTTAAGGCCTACGGCATCCAGTACGGATTTGCCCGCCTCCATAGTGCCACTAATATCGGCCAGTTCTTTTGTTGCAGTTTTGATGGCGTTCTGAATAACCGCTATTGTCTGCGGAATGCTCTTCGCGTTTTTGATTTTCTTATCAAACTGCGCCAGAGTTTTTTCCCGCTCTTTTATCGGCATATTCAGATATCCGCTCACACAAAAACGACAACCAGCGTGGATCTCATCCATCGTTATTTCATCAGGTATAAGTGGCACTTCACTACTGTCAATTCGATGAAGGCTAACTATCAAAGGGTCGAGATCTTTACCGGTGATCTTCTCCCTGAATCCCTCAATTCGAAAATCAAGAATGCGCTCATCGAGCGGTGACGGCGGTGCGGCGTTTTCCTTAACAGCTTCGCGCAGGGCTTCGATATAAAACCGGCTTCTTCGCGCGGTCGAAACGATAAAGGATATAGTCGTAGGGCTAAGCTTATACTGTTCCACCCAGTTACCAACGTGGTTGTATGGTAAATTCCCTCCTGTCATATGCCGTAAATTGAACATGTTTGTACCTTCGGCATCTTTTGTTATTGCATTGCGGAATCTGGCGGCTAAGCGCACGATACTCATAAGCTCGGCCACACTTGACGCCTTCGCTATGAGTCCGGCCAGATAGGGATCGATATCCCCGGCACCCGCTGCAGATTCAAACATCGCAAAGTTTAGACCCTTCCCTTCGCCGAACTCCTCTTCTATCTCGCGCGAGACAGCGCTAAGCACGTCTACCAACGTTAAATCGCCGCCGCCAAACATATCCCCCAGCGCCTGCTGCTGATGGGTTAATTCGACGTTGATTTTCTGCGCCATCTTCTTGAAAGCGGCACCCATGCGCTTCGCGCTGCGGTTATTCGCAACGATAAAGAGCGCCAGCGCTTCGGCTTCTTTACTGGTTTCTTCAAACAGACCTTGCTGGGCGATCACCTCTTCCAGCGCCTGGCCGCTATCCTTCGCCTGGCGCACAAGGTTTATGGCCTCCTGGAGCGCGGCTATAGCCTGCTTATCCAGCCCGCCTACTTCTTCAATGCCACCCACCAACCCGCTGACTGCCTGCTTATGAACGTCGCCGGATAGCATCTGCATCTGGGCAAAATCACTCGCTGCAGTATTGAGTGCGGTGAGGATATTACGCATATCCGGGTCCGGTTCTTCCGCCACCAGTTTTACTAACCGTTCATCCTTATAGGCTTTGGCAAAAATGGCGTTCTGGATACGGTCGATCAGCTGTTTGGTTGGCCGTCCATCGGTGGTCACAAGACCAGCTGTGGCCGTGTCGCCAATTTCCTTCATGAAGGACCGTATAAATGCGTCATTGGTGCGGGCTAACAGATTGCCCTCATCGGATGGCGCAAACATCGCCATAAGCCGCTCATCCAGCATTTCGGCGTCTACGAATGCCTTTTCGCTCGCTGCCATTTCCTGCAAATCGGACTGGTTTGAATCCCGGGCGAACTTCGCGCGGTCCAGCTCGGTGACGCGCTCGCGCACCAGCACCGGCATACCCATCTTCTCAATATCCGCCGCTTTCAGACCATAATCGCCAGCATGCTCAATCAGGTACTGCCGGTAGCTGTCCGCCTGCCCCTGCTCGTAGGCGCGAAGAATCCCCATAGAGCGGCCATTCCCGGACTCAACAACGTTATCCGGTCCAACAATCGGCGCGCCGTGGCTACTCAACCCGGAGTCGCTCAGCTGTGCCGGTCGCAGGTTGCCTGCTATTTTGCTCACCTGAATTTTGCTCGCCATACGGGTGCGGTCGCGCGGCTGCAGCTCGGCGGGAAATTTAGGGTTTATTGTGCCGTCCAGATTGTTGGAGATCACCAGACTGCGGGCGTCGATCACTTTAAAGCCAGTTTTGACCTCAAGGCCTTTGCTGGTCACAACGAAAGATGACCGGCCTAATCCGGTCTGGCTGTAATGCAATGAGGCAACCAGCGCCACTAAGCTATCAACGCCAGCTGTGTTATCAATGGCAGTCGTTAAATCGTTCACATGCCCTGTCCTCTACAGGTTTATCGGTAGAGAGGATGGTAAAAGCTCTGTGATTTCGACCTACGAGCCAAAAAAAAGCCCCGTACCGGGGCTTCTTGTTACATCGCGTAATTGTTTTTAGCAATCCAGGCTCGAACCTGCTGGCGCATGTCATCCAGCGACAAGAACTGGTCAAGATAAGCGCCCACGTCGCGCAGCGTATTCACAAAATCCATCTGCGCCTGGCTGACGAACTTCCCGGCCAAAAACTCCGTGACAACCGAAGGGATCGTATCAGTTGGTTCCGCGCGGGCGCTACCGAACCCCAGCTTTAACATCACCTCTTCAATCTGGTCATTGAGATCGAGAAGGTCCAACCCCTTAGCCGTCTGCGCTTTTATCATCAAGTCATCGAGCTGGTCATTCAGATCGAGGCGCTCAATTGCGGTTAATGTCATGCAGTCGCTCCTTCTCGCTGAATTGCCACCAGCAGATCGGAAAGGTGTTGCGCGGCATCGTTCACCAGCGGCTCGTTTTCTACATCACGGCCAGCGGCCTGCAGTGCTCCGATTGCCCCACGGACTTTGGTTCGCGCATCACGGATAACGCTCATATCTTTTGACTGCAACGACAGGATGCTTTGCAGGTATGCCAGAGCATCATTCGCGGCCTGGTCTGCCTCGGATACTTCTTCTTTCACGATTTCCTCTCCCCCACCTTCACCCGTACCGGTATCTTTTTCTGGCGGCGTTTTAGCAGCCTCGGCCAGTGCGCCCTTCATTGCTTGGAGGAAATACGCCAAATCATCACCCTGCGGGAATGCTACGTTAGGCGCGTCTTTTCGGGCAAAGATACTGACCTGAGAACGGAACGTATCGGCGTCCTCTTCTGCCATTTCCAGATACTCTTTCGCGTAGCTGTTCATGCTGCCCTGAGCAATGCTAACGGCCAGCGCATCGAGATCAGCATGAGTGGGAATAAGTTTCAGCTCAAACGAAGCCATGTCAGCATCTGTCAGTGGTGTGTCATACGTAACGAAGCCGTGGCGCGCAATTCGGCCATACGGTTCATCTTGCGATACTGGAGGAAGAATATCGACATTACCATCCGGGATGGTCGCCGGGCCTGCCGGACGGTTTACCAGCGCATAGCGATACTTACCGGTGCGCTGGTTATCGTCACTTCCCGGGGCGGGGTCTGCTGGTGGCGGTGTTGGTGCAGGCTCTGTCAGTGGTACATTGTCTTCTTGTGCTGCCACGACAAACTTATCAGCTTTATTCTCGCGGTACGCTTTCAGCAGTTTGGTTGCCGTTTCGCCCATTTTCGCGCCCTGGGATGACGGCGACGGCATTTTGTATACCTGCCCTGATGGATCGGTGATCTGCACCCATCCCACCAGATCGCCGTTATCGTCAGCCGTTTTGTAGGCCACTTCGGCACCATTGCTGAGCGTGGCGATGCCGCTCATTGAAAGACCCTCTTTTACTTTGCGCGTGGTGTCGGTGAAGGTTCGGCCAGTCTCTCCGGGGAGCGTAATTTTTTCACTGCCGGCGTTCGCTTTTAGCGCGGCGAGTTGCGCTTCCAAATCGGCATTAATCTGCCGTTGAGAAGCGAGTTTGTTACGCAGCTGCTGCGCGTCGGTCTGGCTACTCATGAGGGCTTGCTGGTGTGTTTCGACCTGTTCAAGGAGCGCGGATTGTTGCTCGCCAAGCTGATCCGCCTCGGCGTTCAGCCCCTCGATGTCAGCGCGCAGCTTCACCTGTGCAGACTGCTGCTTAATAAATTTTGCGCTGTTACGCTCAGTAAGGTTCGCCAGCGCCTGGCTGACCTGCTGCAGCGACACGTCACGGCCACCGATCGGCGCGACAATATGCGTAACATCACGCTTATTCAGCAGGAAGCGGAAGGCCACCAGCAAATCGTTGTTCTTAATTTTCCCTTTATCCGCAGTCGGTGAGTGGAAAATCAGCGAAATAGACTGACCATCAGATAACGGGATCAGCGCGGTCATGATCGGGATATTGTTCACCCGGCGTACCTTGCCAATAATCGCCCCGCCTATGGTATTCCGGCCCTCTTCGTCAACACCGGCATCATCGGTACCCGCTTTAATTCCGGTGCCGTTCATACCTCGGTTAAGAGCGCGAACAAAAGCACGCATTGTCTGAGACAACCGCATGCGCTCACTGGTCACAGCTTCAAACATGGCGCTGTAACCGGTGTAGAGCATTTCATTTCCCAGGTAGGCGTGATCCACTTCGTCAATGGTGGCGCTTTCCAGCATCAGGTCAGCGCTATTACCAGTCATCAACTCCGCGTAAACAGCGTCAGTAATGGGCTGGGCGACATAATATGGCGCATCGGTTAGCGATATTCTTTCATTAAATTCAGTCATTCGTTGCCGCCTTTCGCTTTAGCAATAAGGTCCTGTAGTTGCGTTGTTTTCGCTACTTCAAGATTCAGCTCGTTTTGCAGATTGCCATGCTCTGTGTTGGTCAAATCCTGCTCGGTTTTCAGCGCGGTGAGTTTTTCATTCACGGCGGTGATCGCCTCCTTCTGCGTATCTCGGCGGGTTCGGGCATCACTGAGCATCTGGACGCCTGATCTCACTCCTTTGCTGGTGGTCTGTTTGTTCTGATCCAGATCTTTTTTGGCCGCGCGAGTCAGCTTGCGCGCCAGTGCTTTCTGAAACGCAGTCGAACCCTTCTTAAACAGATCAGCCAGTGCCTTCCCAAGCTCGGCCATAGTCTTAACCGGCGTGTACGGTGAGTTTTTACCGTTGAGCTTGATCCCGGAAATATCGCCAGTGTTATTGACCTGAACTACCATCACCTGCTCGTCTATCCCTTTCAGCTCAAAGGTCTTCATTGGGATGCCGTCTTTACGCCGCGCCTGACCAGCTGGTGTGACCTTCACGACTTCATAACCGCCCTTGCTGATCGCTTTTTTTAACTTATCCAGCCCCTTCACATTGAGTTCGTCAAAGTTGAGGGTTACAAAGCCATTAGTTGATGACACTGAAAACCCCCTGCTCATCTTTAGTGACGCCGTAACTACGCGTGATTGACTCCTGAACCGGGAAGATACGGTACAGAGGATTCATGCGGCTGTTACCGTGTGTGACACGAACCGATAACAGCCATGTACCGGCCTCAAGGTAGCGTTGGTCAATCAGCAGATATTCCTCGTTCATCCCTTTTACCGATAAATCCAGGGTCCGTGTTTTCCCAGTGATAACAGCCGTTGGGTTTTTGGAGTCGCGCAGGCTGTATTCCACCATCGCGCCGGTCAGTCGCGCGCAGGAGACGTTAAACCGTAACGGGAACGCCAATGCCTGCCCGCGCACGACGGCATCCCCACACTCAACCAGCCTGATTTTTTTACGTTTTAGGATAAAGCGATCAAATACGGCCATTGCGGCCATACCGTAAAAGCAATACTCCTGAAAATTACCCATCATTTTTCACCTCCTTTAGGACCGAACATAAACTGCATCGCAGCGATAAATCGGTCCTTAAGCGCACTTGTTACTTCTCGCCCGTTATTACTCGCCACCAGCACCGCCAGATACATCAGGCTCTGCTCCCATTCTTTATGCTGGGCGACGTAATACGCTGTCAGCCCAGCCAGCACTGCCAGGACCCACTCAGTGATAAAATTCAGGAAATTTCCCTTAATCCTTCCGTCACGCACCCCATGCAGGAAGACGCCGGAGCCACTGAGAAGGGATAGGGCGAGGACATGGATCAAACTTGTTTCCAACTCGAACACATTCCCACCTTTTCTCAATTTCCCTTCGAGCCTGGATGGTAGGGAGTCTGTGATTTGAGGAATAAAAAAAGCGCCCGTAGGCGCTGCATAAATTTTGGCGAAAATGAATCAGACCAGGCTGTATACGATCAGGCAACTGAATACCGGCACCAGATAATCCAGCGCACTTCCGGCATCCCAAACCCTGTAGTCAAACCTGCCCCACCAGGGCATCGTGGCGCGTTTGCCGTAACCGAAGCGAGCTATCCAGCGATATTCTGCCTGGGTTTGTTCGCGGGCAACAAACCAGACGCAGCCAACTACCCCACCGAAAGCCCACTCATCCAGAAGAAAACCTATCAGGCACTGCACTGACACTGCGGCCAGGGCGTGATATAGCGGGGTTAAATCTTTCAAACTCATTCTCCTCGTTGCGCTAAATACTCGCGCCGAAAGATATTTTATCTGTGCTTTATAGGCATAAAAAAAGCGCCCGAAGGCGCTTTGTGATAGCGGGTGTTCTAAGGTCATGCCCATACGCGCAACGGCGTTTCTGGGTTTACGGTGAATTGTTCCAGCGCCGACATATCCAGTTCGTCCTTAAGCACACGAAGATTCGCATGATAACCGGGAAGCAAAATAGACCCGAGAGTCTCATCTTTCGCGTCAATGGGTTCGCAAAGCAAGCCTGCCACATCCAGATTTATGTCAGGGTGATACAGCCAGTCATTCTCTTTCTCTTTCTTAAAGCCAAAGTCCAGTAAATACCGCTGCATTTCTGCGGCGTCAGCGAAACGTAAATATAGATCTCTCATTAGCGGAGTCCTCTGACTTGGCTGCCCGATAACAGACGGTGCCAAAGACGGAAATTGCGGACGTGATAAACAACGTTTGGATGCGCAGCGAAGTTAAGGCCGGATGCTGACGTGGTTGGCGTGGTAGGTCCGCCCACACCACTGTCCGTTTTACCATCCATAAACAGCGATAACCGGTCCGTTGTATCAATAGTCTGAACATACGTTTTGCTGGCAAACGGAGTGTTGATGTTGATGATCGGACCGCCGCCCGCTCGATAGGATCGCAGGGAGGTGTCCATGATGCGCAAGATGATATCGTTATTTGCGTTTAGCCCTCTTATCGCGTCAAAATAAGTTGGAGAAGGTGGCGAAAATCTTTCTACCGCAAGTTCAAAGGCTAATGTGCGGTTGAACTTGTCACCTACCAGCCGGTATCCGATATTGCGTTCTGCTGGAATGTTGGCGTTTTCAACCGCTCGCGTGGCAGCAGCTGCGCCAGTAGGTATGTAGCTGGTTGCTACCGGGTTCTTTTCAAACTGAACGGTCTGAGCAAATATGCTCTGACCAATGGCAACCGGCGCGGCACCGTTGAACCAGATATTGCCATTTACAACCCCTGCTGCGTCTGCTGTGTACGTAACGCTTATATATGCGTATCCGTCACCTTGCGGCACCACTGTGCAGGATAGGTTCGAATTGGCACTGATGAACTCTCCAGTCACTCCATTGAAAAATGCCTGTGCTTTCTCAGTCCCGTCTATTGTAAAGCGGACGCGAATTTTATCTGAGGTAGCCTTAAGTCGGGCTGAAAGGGTGAAAACGTCACCTGCCACAGCTGTAACACCAGCACTATTAATTACTAAGTGATTAGAGCTGGTGGCAGCATTTACTGTACCTTTGAAGGTAATAGCCTGCGTTGATCCGTCCACGATGGCTTGCTTGTCCAGCGTACTATGAGAAGCCCATTTCAAGGGTTCTTCGCTGTTTAGCATGTTGTTGGTGCTATGCCCTTCGAGTAACAAACCAGCCCGTTCAAAACGGGGTTCATTCACTGCAGCGGTCTGTAGTACGCCCATTTTATCAATATATGTCGCCGTACTGGCGCGGGTAAACGTCATGGACTTAGACGGCAACTCTACCGTTTGATCCCCAACTGTCAGCTTGTCGCGTGGCGCGAAGCCCGCCAGTAGGCGCAGGTCATCATTAAGTGGTGCCCATACATCTGGGAAAGGAACATCTTCTTTTGGTGATGTCCATGCGCTCCAGGGACCATCTTTCCCGTTCCAGTTGGCAGTCAGGTAACGGGAGTAGACGATACCGCTGCGCGCTGTAAAGATCTGCGTGCATCCATAGCTGCCGCCCGCATACACATCAAGTGTACCGACTGCGCTATCTTCTGGATAACCATTAGTGAGAGTAGCGCCGGTTGTGGTTGTTTTGGCCCAGCGCCCCTCCTGGAGCGGACCGATCTCATTGATGTTTTTTGTCTCTGCAATGCCCCGCGTATTAAGCTCAAGATTCACCCGAGCTTCTGCTGGAGTTTTGCCTCCATGACCGCCACTGCTAAGAGGTACAGGCGTATCGCTGTTAAAATTCTGCGTTACCTGGAAAGTTCGCTCGCCTTTAGCACCGATAACCACAACGGTATATTCGGTTTTATTCCCCGGCGATATGGTGAGCGGGAGAAGTTTAACAACCCACAGTGTGCCGCGTGCTTGCAGAGTTTCGATGGTGATCGACGTTGTTGAGTTGTAGGTAACGCCCTCCGGCGCGTTTTTGAAGCCACCAAACTGAGCCACCTGCAGTGAGCCAACGATAAAGTCGGCCTGTTGCCAGTCGAAGTTTGTGATCAGCGGTGACGTTTCAACCCCGATCCCGATGGAGCGCATTGCCTCCATTCCTACCAGACGCCAGCCGTTTACATCGCCACCAGCGTACCAGGTTATGCTGGTCCAGTTTGACGTGAGATTAGGGGAGCCAGTGCGGTAATATAAGCCGACACTGGTAAACAGTAACTGATTAAGCGCTGCAATTGTGCCACCGGCACGACGGACAGACATGATCGAACAATTACCGTTAATACCTGCTGGCAGGTCGTCGCGCGCACCGGAAAGAATGTACGTCTGATTTTGCGAAAACGCTGCATAATCAGACAGGCTTACACCAGCAGCTAGCACCTTGTTGGAACTGAGTCCGGCCACCTCCGTCCACTCGCCCCACGGACCATCTGTACCGTTCCAGGCAGCGGTTAGAAAACGGGTAAAAATGCGCCCTGCCTCAGTAGTGTATTGCTGAGTACCGTTATTTCGCCCTCCCCTGAAAAATTCCAGCACCCCTCGCTCTATAGCCGGGTATCCATTGGCAGAAGTGGCGTAAGTAACGCTGGATTGCCCCCACATACCCTCCTGGAGTGGGCCTATCTCATTGAGATTTTTGTCACCCACAATGGCGCGGACATTCAACTCCAGGTTAGCCCTGGCATCGGCAGGAGTCTTTCCACCTGTGCCACCATTGGCAACGGGTATAACTGTTGTGGGATCACTGTTATATTCCTGTACGACATTAAATGTACGATTGCCTTTAACGCCATTCATCACAACAAAATATTCGTATCGCGCAGTGGCCGTCATTGCCTGTGATACTACGCGAACAGCAAATCTGTTTACGTTAGTTCGAGCCACTTCACACAAAATAGTTACGACATCGCCAACCGGGTTTTTCAGTTCAGCTGGAGCATTGAGCCAGCCTGTGACGTTAACCAGCTGAGTTTGACCGATTGAAAAATCTGCCTGCTGCCAGTCAAACGGAGGCGATACAAGCTGTGATGGCAGACCGATACCCAGATCTTCAAATCCCAGACCTTTACGCGCATCTGCAGGTGTTTTTCCTCCCGTTCCACCTTCTTCTACGGCCAGCGCAGGCGCAATCCCTTTAATTTCTTTAATCGTATCTACTCTTAATGACATTTTTTATTCCTCACGCCCATACGCGGATCGGTGTTTTAGGTTCCACGACAAATTTATTAAACGCAGCCAGATCAAGCAGGTCATCAGCGACGCGAATATTTGCGTGATAACCGGGAACCGCAACGTACTTTGTGTTTTCCACGCCCGGATTTTTTGGCTCATAAATTATCGCTACGACATCCAGGGTAATTGATGGGTGATATAGCCCCCCGTCCATTTCTGTGAATCCTGCATTCAAAAATACCTGTTCCATTTCCGTGGAATTAGCAAACTTAAGACATAAATCTCTCATTATCGGAGTCCTTTAATTTGGCTATCTGTTAATGCACGATGCCAGATTCTCAAGTGGCGAATGTAGTAGACGAATTTCGCAGAAACCGCAGCTGACGAGCTTCCGATGTCATTCGGCGTTTCAGTGGTACTGACGGGAGGAACGGTGGATATATTGGTTTTTCCCTGGAAAAACGTTGAAACAGTGTCGTTTTCTGTTTTATGGGCAAATACACCTTCTGCATTGGCATCAACAGTGAGAGCAATACCTCCTGAACTTCTGTATGCAGTTAAAGTTGTTTGTTTATTTATCTGATGTATGCGACACATAATGTCGTTGCGGATACCTCGTGCGCTAATCACTTCGGTATAGTTTGATGGCGGCGAATATTTAACCAATACATTTAACGCAATAGTCCGGTTAAATTTTTGCGCCAGAGTCATATAGCCAAGATTGGCCGCTGAAAGGCCCCAGGTATCACCTGCGCGTGTTGCTGCTACGCCTTCGGTTTTAATATAAGACGTAGGGAACGGTGATTCCTCAAATTGTGTGCCCCAGACATAAAGACCAGCAGTGATATCGCCGTCATAAACGGTAATGTGTGCCTTTGCAAGCTGGAGTCGGACAATGGATGCTTGCGTGACGGTGGCTTTAAACGCCATCCACACCCTATAGAGTCCATTACCCAGATCTTCAAAACCACGATCGATAACAACCGAGCCGACAATCCCCCCTACCCATGCGCCAGTGTTAGGGTTAAAGATGACGCCGCCACTTGTACCAGTAGCTATGCGCATATACAGCGTGCGATCCCCAGAGCCTGCTGCGACAAATGTGGAAAAACAGTAAGTAGCATCTGCTACCAGTGCGATCATCTTGTCTTCAAGATAATGCTCGCCGTTAATTGCTGTTTCCTGGAAGAGGCACATAGTCTTGTCGCCACGCGGCGATTTGGCGCTATTGTTCGTTACCGTCGAACCTGTAGAACCCTTATATGATTCGGAATTCAGATACAGGTTCGTACCTGATGCCTCCATCAACAAACCAGGCTTTTCAAAACGGGGTTCGTTGATCTCAGCTACACGCATGAGTCCTGTTTTATCGAAATACGTAGCTGTAGTCGCGCGTGAGAAGGTCGCACTGCGGGTTGTCAATTCGGCGTATTGAGTGCCAATGGTAATGCGATCATACGGCCCTTCGCCGTTAACCATCACCATGCTATCTGTAAGCGGTAGCCATACATCCGGCAATGGAGCATCTTCATAAGTAGCCGCCCACGGCCCCCACGGGCCATCCGTTCCGTTCCATGCTGCAGTCAGCGATCGCACATAGATGTTGCCATTACGCGACGTAAAACGCTGAGTGCCATTCCAGGCACCTCCTCTGAGAACTTCCAGTATCCCTACAGCATCCATTTCTGGATAGCCGTTAGCGAGAGTCGCGCCGGTTGTGGTGACTTTGGCCCACTGACCGACTCGATCAGCTGATGGCCCGTATTTGTTGATGTTGTCGGTTTCAGGAATCGCGCCGCGCGTCAGGACCGAAAGCTCCATTGCACGTTTAACAGCGGCGATTGTCGCGCCCTTATAGGTGTCACCATCATTACTGCCACCCTCAACATCGCTGCTCAGCTCACTTCCGATAGCTTTATCCGGTCGGGAGGCCTTGCTCAGCATGGTCTGGGTTAATTGGGTTGTTCCGGCAGGCACGGTAAACCGGCACAATTCCAGCTGATTACCTGCGAGAGCCACGCTCACGTCGGTCATGAAGATACGCGCTGCCTGAATAGCCGAATTAGCGTCAACCTGGTTTGTTTTCACGCCATTCTGATAGTTGGCCTCCAACACGACGCGCGTGGTTGCGCCTGCGGGCAAGGCCAGAGTGATATCTTCGATCTGGTGGACTGAGATCTGGTATTCGCCGACATTTACAGAGGCCGCACCGCGCTTGTCTGCTTCATTGGTCGAAGTGATCTTAACGTTAAGTCCACCTGACAAGACCGGCTCAAACCCTGCGTAAAAACCAGGCTTAACAATGCCGCTCATTTTGCGGTTAAAGGCAGCGGAGGTGTATGTTTCAAAAAACTGAACATCGGCCACCAGCGCACGCTTTGTTTCGGCGCTCAGGATGGATACACCGTTAATAGTCTCACTCATGCGCCGCTACCCTTCTGTTCAATGGTCAGAAGAATGCTGTAAATCTTGCCTTTGTAGATGCTGTCCTGCTGAGCACAAAGAACGGCAAAGGCGGTACCATCAGCATCAACCAACGTGAGGGTGTTGAAGTCATAAACGGCATTGGCGGGCAGTGTGCTTTCTGGAAGCACCACGTTAACAGTGATGGTTGCGCCCTGGCGGGTGCAGATCAGATCGCATTCGGCAAATTTGCCCAGCAGATTAGCGTTCGTGAAGTTGGTAGGGATGTCGTCAATAGTCCAGCCACCAGCCGGGTTTTGCTTAACCAAATTCGACTTGCCCCAGTAGGCTTTCATCATCTGGAAGCGTTTACCCAGTCCGATGGCGGAATCCGCGCGACGGGTGTAGTAGTAGTCCAGCAGTTGCGCTTTATAGAGCGCGCCAGAGCCTGACGCATAAGAAATAACTTCCGACATATTCAACTCCTGTTGATTGATTCAGTCGGATGTTATGGAGTCTGTACTTTGGACATTGAGGGCTTTCCCACTTGGGAATATAGAAATGTTGAGTGTGTGACTGTATGACAGTCACACACTATGACTTTGTTACTCTTGTGGGATCTCCTGGTCCAGCGGCCACGCATCGAGCGGCATGTTATCAATCGTAGCCGCGTCTGGTTGCACGTTCGGCTTATTAACTTCTGCTGTGGCGTTCCATTGCTCCGTGGTCTTATCGTTTGATATATCTGTTTGCGTCTCCCCTAAAACCTGGTTTGACGTGGCGCGGGTGGCCGTCGAGTCCAGCTTGTCTGACTGCTCATGTACAGTAGCATTCACGGCATGAATGTCCTGCTCAGTGCTGTAGGTGATTTTGCGGATCAGTGCTATTTCAAACGGCAGGATGGCGCAGTCCGCCCATCCGGGGAAGGCAAACCGGAATACATCCCCGGTGGTCAGCTCAATGACACAACC
Organism: Leclercia adecarboxylata; assembly: GCF_006171285.1. NCBI lineage: Bacteria > Pseudomonadati > Pseudomonadota > Gammaproteobacteria > Enterobacterales > Enterobacteriaceae > Leclercia > Leclercia adecarboxylata. Next base: position 29,526 of record NZ_CP040893.1, read on the forward strand.
CCACTGGCCTAGCGTTTCCAGCGTAACTTTTTCCCCGTCGCTAATAAGTCGAGTATCCGGGCGCGAACCAGGAACAACTGGTGCCGGTATGTCCTGTGCATCCAGTCGCCAACCGTCGGAGGGCATGTCACCCAGGCTGATATGTTGTGTTTCTGTGTCTGGTATCTGTCCACTAACGGTGGTTTCCGCGCGGGTGGCGATCCCCTCAAGATCTATCACGCCCGCATTCGAATAGAGCGTTGCCATGCTGCTAATGTCAAACGTACTAAGTTTCACTATCTGGCTGGTATCCTGAGCGGACATCAATATATGCCTTGATTCGGCTTCACTACACCAAGTGATTTTGCGGATCAGTGCCCTGTCACTGGCAGCTACCGGCAGCACCACGGACAATGCCCAACCAGGAAATGCCAGGCGGCTAACCTCGCCCGTTGTTAACTCCATTACACACCCCCATTGACCGAGAGTATCCAGCAGCAACCGGGTATCGTCTATGCGCAGGCGTGGATCGTTCTCCGGGCCTCCTGGCAGTAATGATGGGATAATCATTGGCATATCGAGCCGCCAGGCATCAGATGGCATGCCGTCCAGCGTCAGCATAAATGTATCGAGAGATCGCCTATCAGGGGCAATTGCAACGGTAGGATTCTTTACTGTCGCGCGCGTTAACTGCATCAGCTCCCGGGCTGGCCGGAATACGAAATTAGGCTCTTTCGAACCAGTGGTAATGCTGACGATTTCGATCTCGTCGCGGGCTTCTTCCAGCCAGAAATCGAGGCGCAGCGAGATCCCGTCAAAAACGGTTTCCAGTGGTAGCAACGGGGCAACAATGCGATCAAAGTCGCTGATAAGGCGCTTAACCAGCTTGTCCTGCTCATCAAAGCCGTAAATCTCATACAATCGGTTGAGATCCACGCTTATTGTGCCGCGTGAAGTCAGAAAAAACTCACCAAAAGAAGCCTGTGCAATCTCCATACCGGCTGCGGTGGTAAAAAACATACCGTATGGACATAGATCCTGGTCAACCGGGGCATAAAGTGGTTCCCACGTCACAGGAAGATTGCCGAACTCGCGCCAGAAGGTTGAGATTATCGGCTGGTCGGTGCCTTTGAAATGGACCTCATCGAGGCGCTGTGTCAGCAGAATTGGCCTGCTGGCCGTTCCATTTTCGCCAATAACAAAGAACTGGCCGTACTCCTTGATTCGTTTATCCAGATCGTCAGCATGCATTGTAAAGAACGATTTACGCGCGCTCAGGCGCTCAAGCAAAGGTTCTACCTGGTCTTCGTATGCTTGCTGTAGGGCATCGGCGAAGCCGGGCCATAGCCCGGAATCCCGTTTTTCGGGTATCAGATGGTTTTTAATCCAGTCTTTAATCACCGGGTAATCTCCCCTGCCTGTTTCAGATCAAAAACTGAATTCGCTGTATCGAGATAGATAAAATCGCTCAGGTTCTCAGGCTTTTTCATGCCGACAACCTCAATCTCATAGCGGTTCAGAAGGGCCAGATCGTCAATGCATGTCCAGACATCTTTGATCTTCACCTGTGCGGTTTTACCATCGTTATCGGCCCCCCGCTCAAGGTCATCTCCGAAACTGGTAGCGTCATAACCAAAACGAGCTTCTAACGTCTCGATGATGGTTTTTTTGGCGTCGTTGATAACCACGTTTTTGTTGGCCGTGCCGGTTACGATGATCGTGAACGGTTTCGCCACCAGCGGCACGTAACGGAAGTTTTTATTCAGTGCATTAGGGATCGCAGCCAGCCGGGCGCGCAGCTGGCTTTCGAGTTGCTCCTGGCTCACTCCGGGCTTATGGCCGCAGATGAAAATCGTGTTGATATTTTTCAAGTCACGCACGCCAGTAAAGGACTCTTGCTGCTGCTCACCCCAGACGTTAAGCCATGACATTCCCTGCACCTGGCGGTGCAGGAAATAACCGTAATCGCCGCCCCATACAACCTGCTCATCGTAGGCGGCGTAATACTGCGCGCGATAACGTGTCTCTTCGGTGGATTCAAACCCACTGCCGCCGGTTATCGGCGTTTCGGTGGTCACTTCCAGCATTTCAGCCATGCCAGCTATATTCCCGGCAGGTGTCAGCTTCTGGCCTTGCGCCAGGGTGGTATCACCACGGCTGCACCAGACCTCAATATCAATACGGCTTCCCGCAGGGGGCATTGCCCCGGTTGAGTCGTCACCGAACCTGATCCCCAGCTGTTCCGTAGGCCGGTACACAAGCACGTAGTGCTCGCTGGTGGCGCGTGACAGTCGAAACATTGGGTTATGAGTCCATTCCCGCTTCTCGCCGTCCACCACAACAAATACGTCGATTGAGGCAGCTTCGGCGGTGATATCACGCGGCAATAACAGCGTATAGAAAGGGCGCGCTGTATCGATCGTGCTGCTGATGAGCACTTTTTCCATCTGGCGAACATTATCGGTAATGATCGTCTGGCCCGCTGGAACAGTGAGCGCGTCATTGGTCACATATGGCAGATCCAGTGTTGACAGAATTTCTGCATTTGCGGGCAGTTGTATCTCTTTGTCCGTTTTGTTGCGGATTTTGACACTTCCCCATGACGGGATAATCAACCGTCCAACGTAACCCCTGTCTTCGGCAGCAGCAAGGATGCTGGAGCGCCGCGTTGCGGTAGAAATAAACCCCTCACCCAGCGCCCGGCGCGCGTGTGACTGTGCTGCGTAAATGATTTGCGATCCGAAGATGCTCATCATCTGGATAAACTGACTGTTGGCATAGCGCGCCCACCAGGTGTTTTTTTCCAGTAGGCCGTTAAATTTTTCGAGTAATTCGTTAATGCTCATGGTGCCGCCTATTTGGTCATCTGCATTGGGAAGTTTATTTCGCCCGCAGGCATCACAAACCGGATATTCAACGTGTCTTCCGATATCGCCTCACATCGCACCTGTTGAAGCTGAATGCTCGGCAGGTCCTGTCGTAATTTCGTTACCAGATCGTTCTCAATGGCGACTTCGACCAGGTGCCCCCCTTCGGGGTCTATCGGTTCGTGCTTATAACGCTGCATCGGGTTTCCCCAGCTGGGCAGGCCATAAACACTGCCCAGCGGCGTGCGCATCCACTCCTCAAGACGCATAAAACTGGTATCCGCAGCCCCCTCTTTAACGGTTACGCCGCCCGCGTCCACGCGCATCAGCGCATCAATTTCGTTGAACATCTTTAATCCCTCAGTAACTCGTCAAGCGCGTTGTCTTTGATGGATAGCGCCGCCTCTCTGCGTGGTGCAGGTTGCGCGGTATTGACCACTTTGGCTGGTGCGTCGTCTTTCTGTTTTGTTGCACCCAAAATCTGTGCCAGCGTTCCGCTCATCGCTTTCAGTTCCTTGAGCATATCGACATCGTAATTTGCATTGTTGTCGCTGCTTAAAGATGGACGGACACCGCTTCGCGCGAGGTCCTGAACGGTCTGCATGGTGGCGGGTATCGCAAGTGATGAAGGTTGCTCCCTGATTTGAGGCAGTATCTTTGCTTCTGGCAGATTGCCAGTGAAGAAGGCACTGGAGGCCTCCTTGACGGTATCCATGCCCCCTTCCATCCAGCTTCCGGCTTTATCGGTAATTGGTGAGATCGCACGCTGCAGTGATGGATCGGCAAGCCCAGCCTGTCCCATCAGATCGCTGATAACCTGCGTACCGCTAAAGCCGCTGACGGTCTGGTTTAACGTGTCACCGATGGCAGGCAAGATTGACGTTCCAACGGCTTTAAAACCGTCCATAGCGCCGCTCACCGCTTTTTCAAGCATCCCCGGTTCCTCAGACGTGGCACTGGCCCCAGGTGCAATCGTTATAGCTGATCCGGCTTTACTTGCTTGACCTGATGCCGTCACTCTCCCGCCTGCTGAGTTGAACGAGCTGGTGCTCTCAGTGGAGGAGCCTTGCTCTATAGATTCCCTGACAGAAATTTGCTGCGCGCTGGCTTCGCGGGTTTGTTTTGCGATTTCTGCCGGTGCGCGGGCAGCATCAGCTAACCCGGCTGGAAGTTTTACCCCGGCAGGGAGTGTTAACCCGGCACTCGGGCGATTTTTGCTCATCCCCTCAATGCCTTTTTCCTGCATCACTTCCTGCACCCAGGCGTCACTTTGCCCGACTGCGCCGGAGGCAGCGGCCATGCCTTTGCCCATCATCGCCTTGAAGCGTGAAGTGAGAGAGTCTTCTCCAGCTGAGCCTTTAACCTCTTTCGCTTTTTCATGCTTCTCCGCCTGTGCTTCGTGCTGTTTCGCGGAAAGGGGCTGCATGGTAGTTTCGCTACCAGCTGTAACTACCGGCGCAGCGGTAGCCAGCGCCTGTGTGGCCGTGCTGCTTTCAGCGTTTATTGCTGCGGCAGGTGCGGCTACGGAAAGCGGGTGTGTAGCTGCGGCAGCGGAAGATATTAGCGATAGAGAAGATGTAACCGGCGCGGCAGCTGCGGCAGGTGCAACTACGGGAGTGATTGGTGCTGGTGCCGGTTCGCCGACTGGTACCATTGGTGGCAAGCCAGCGGCTGCAGTAGCAACGGTCACATTGTCAGATACTGCAGGACGCATTGCCTCTGCGCCGCCCTGCGCCGTTACAACCTTTGAGCCGGTGCTGTGAAGTGAGTTGGCAGCGATCGGTGCCAGCCCTTTTTTGGTGCGTTCTTCGTTGACGACTTTCAGTGACTGGTCACTGAATTTACCACCTACCCACTTACCATTTTCATGCTGGCCGATAGCGTCACGGATAAACTGATCCGTCACCTGCGGGTTGCCGCCCTCGATGGTGGCAATGCCGCGCATTAGCTGGGTCATCACTTCCGGGTTGGTCATGTCCAACCGCTCATTAGATTTGACGCCCAGCTTTGTTGAAAGCGAGGAAATATACTGTTGAGTGTTGTTCTCATTACTCGGCGCATAGACGCCAATAATGTCCTCAACAGTTTCGAGCTTGCGCCCACCAGTAGCTTTTGATTTTCCGTTGGCGTAAAGCGTTAGTTGGTTAGCCAATCCACGGAATCCCTCTTCCGGCGTGTTAAATTTTGCGAATCGTGCCTCACCGTTGACGTTCGGATCTTCCAGTCGCGCCCCTTCCTGGCCGACGTAATTCAGGTTCCCAAAGTTGTTATTACGAAACGATCGGACCTTCGCATTTTTGCCTCCGATATTCAGATCCGGTGAAATGTTATCGACTGATACGGACGCATAATCGGAGACTTTTTTACCTTCGACGCCAACGTTATCCTGACCCCATTCGCCGCCCTGCATCTGGGTGCCCAGACGGTTGATGGCGCTTACTGTTTTATCTGTGCCGGCGTTGATCGCTAAGGTTTGATCCGACAGAGCCATCGTGACGGCTTTACTCTGGCCGTCAGTTGATTCGGTCACTTTCGTTACAGCGTCACGCACGGATGTGATGCCGCTATCCAGACCTTTAGCCATGCTGGCCGTATCGAACGTAAGCGCTTCGGCGACTTTATCCATCCCTACTGCGCTGGCCCCGGAAGCCAGAAGACCTGCAGCCCCGGATACCAGCCCGCCCATATTCAGCACGTTAGCCATTGTGAAGGCGGCTTTTTGCTGAGTGCTAACTTGCTTGCCTTCCTCGACCTTAAACGCTTCGCGCTGGCCTTCCTCGTCGTTAACGCCTTCGTAGGCATCCAGACCTACACCAACCGCAGTACCTATTAGAGGGATCGCTTTCAACGCCGTTTTTGCGCCGAGCTTTGAGCCGACGCTGAGTGCGCCTTTTTGAGTTACGGCTTCCCCGGCTTCGATGGCGGTTTTGACTGCTGTGGTTTCGGCTGTTTTGGTTGCGGTCTTTGTTGCGGTCGTTTCAGCTGTTTTGGTTACGGTTGTTTCAACTGCCTTGGTCGTCGTCGCTTCTGCGGCTTTAGCCCCAGCATCAGTTACAGCTTTTGCGGCGGCAGTAGTTCCGGCTGCAGCTGTGCCGGTACCAACGACGGCAGCGGCAGTTTTTGCGGTTGCTTCGGCGGCAGGCTTGGCGGCGGTGGTTATTGTCTTTTCCGTGGCCCTTGCAGCTGGTGCAGCAGTTTTAGCAGCCTGGGCTGCAGCTTTCTCAGTGGCGACTGCAGCGGCTTTTTCTGGCAGCTGTGTGGCTGCAGTGGTAGCCAGCGCTCCAGTCGCGGCCATGCCACCAACAACTTTCGCCGCTTTGCCACTTAGGATCGCTTTAAGCTTTCCACCCGGGGCTTTGGTGCCGGATGTTTTGATCTTGGCCGCTTTACCTGCTTTATCGCGTCCTTGTCTGTTGCGGCCCTTATCTGTCTGCGCGCCCTCATGCTGACCGGGTTTACCCGGACGTTTGCTTTTATCGCTGTTGATACTGTCCTTATCGTTACTGCGGACCCGGCTGGTGTCTTTTCCGTTGCGTGCATTACGGCCATTGCGGCCATTGCGTCCGGGTAAACTGCGACGGCCCAGCAAACTTTTTAGCCCGCCCATACCTTCGCCGCCTCTCCCCTGGCGCTTAATTTCACGGCGTATGCCATCCAGACCATCAACGATCCGGTCGTCGTTTTCGTCAATTACACGCGTCTGTTCAATAGTGGCATCAGCAGCAGGATCGTGATTACCGCCCGCAAACCGCATTGCTGACTTAGGGGTGCCCAGTGTGGGTGCTTTGGGTGGCTGTGCTATGACTGGCGGCTGTGTTTTTGCTGGTTCCGGTGTGTCGTCTTTATCGTTGTCGTTACCGCTTACCCATTGTTTTAAAGATATCGCGTTATCACTGACAGCTTTGCCAATATCAAACATCCCCTTACCCAGCGTCCAGATTGGCCCGCCCACGACGGCACCCCCGACAAGCTCACCGCCAGTGCCGTCTTCCGCTTTTGCACTCGTATTGCCGTCACCGGTTAGAATTTTTCCCAGCTTGCCAAAAAAGCCGGTCTGCATTTTTTCCTGTTCTTTCAAACTTAACTTCTGTTGGCGAATCTTCTCAGTGGCTTCTGATTTATCGCGTGACACGAATCGACCGTTGGCCCCTCTGCGTGGGTCGCTTGTGTTTTTTTCTTCTGTGGCGCGCGGAGGTCTTCCCGGTTTCGGGCTGCGTGCGAGTTCGCCCGATGTTAAGTTATGAGGCGCGGTTATGTTTCCCGCAGCCGTCAAACGGTCGCGGTAATGTTTGGTGATGCTGCTGGTGTTATTGCTGGTGGCCTCAGAGCTGATGCTGTGGGTGCTGCTTACTCTTTCCCGCTCGCTGTTATAATGATATTCACGCTCAATGGCTTCGGCTTTTTCAGCTTTTCCATCCTGTGTTTTTTTAGTTCCTTTATACGGAACTTTTTTGTCATGTTCTGGCTCTCTTAGTTCCCGCCTATCCTTGCGTGCCTTTTCTGGTGCGTTTTGGTCCTTTTCAAAAGGACTTTTTTGATTGCCTTTAGCCTCCTCTGTCTCGATTATGCTGGACGGTGCCGCTTGAACGCCTTTTTCGTCCTTTGCAACGGCACTTTTTAGGCCTGAATGGTCCTTTTCGTCGGTACTGTTACCATCTGATTTGCGACCGCGTGAAAAACGGCGGGTGATCACCATCTCTGGTGCATCGCCCGCAGATTCTATTGGAGTGGTTGTATTGATAACAGCCTGCGTGTCTGGCCCCGATCGGCCTGATAACGCATTCAGCGATTCATTAATCAGCGCCAGCTGTTTAAGCTCTGCCTCGCTGGCCTGTTCAATGGCATCAATGATTTTCAGCCGATCGTTATTTGGCATGTTAACTCTTCTTCGGTTTGTACTTTTCCTGGAGCGCCTTATTCATTTCAAGCGCTCGCCATTCGGGTAAACGTTCAACGTCACTCACAGGCTGATAGCCATATAAAGTCAGGTTGTTAATAATCGTTAGCCAGCCACTCAGACTTAAAACCGGGAATGAATGCGCCAGGCCGAAACGGGATCAGCAACCGTGTTGCTTTTCCCTCCCCGTTGTCAGCTTCGCAAACGTGCGGTGGTAAAATGAGGTTCACGCGGCCTTCGGCGATACTCACGTCCAGCCCGTGTTTTAGTTCGCGCTGCATCAGCTGGATGCTCGCCACCAGCGGCGTAAATTCTGTATCGGTAGCCATCATTTTGATCAGGTCAAATCGGCGGTTAGCGGCGGCTTCGAAGTCTTCCGGGTCATCGTCCAGTGCTGTGTGAAGGGCCAGCTCAGCAATGCGCATATTGGTTATAGCGGCTTTATAATCCGGGCTATCCTTCTCCGGCAGCGTGAAGCGCAGTCGCTCCAGCATGGTGATACTCCTGCCATCGAGCGGTTTCAAAGTCCAATGGGTATCCTTACCCTGAACCGGCACCATTACGCGCTGGTAAGGCTCTTCGGTGAGCATTCCGGTGGTGTCACTCAGGTCACGCATGTCAAAGTCATTGAAGTGCGTTTCACCGCAGTGCTGGCACTCGTAAGAAAAGGTGTTTACAGCATCTATGCGGGAGTTGATGTAGATCCACCATAACGCCGTGCGACGGTCCTGCGCCGTCCATAGTGCAGAGTCGTTTACTTCTCCTGCCTGCATGGCATTCAGGTATTCCGTGGTAGTCGCTTCTTCAAACGCCGGATCGCTTTCGCTGTAATGCATTGCATCAGCGACGGTCGGCATGTTGAATTTAATTTCAGTGCGCGGCCTGGATGGCAGCGGAAAATCGGGTATGTGCATTTTGCCCCCTTGGGTGTTTTGACTGTCCCAGGGTAAGCGGTCTGTAATTTGCGGTGGGTGTTGTTGCTTGGGCGTTTGTGTACGTGTGACAGTATGACGCGATGACTGTATTAATGTAGTTGTTTCATACAGTCATACAGTCATACAGTCATACAGTCATACAGTCACATAGTATTGCTGCAATATTGTGTGATTCAAAATTTGATCAGGCTTCCTGCACCGGATACAAGCCCGCTGGCGACGTTTCCAGCCATCCCTCTGAGACTGCGGTCAATAGACGTATAGCGAACGAACGACAGTGGGAAAGAAAGAAACTCCGTTACCTGATCGCGTGAACGTGTGATTTCACCCAGCGTCGTGGGGATCAGTTGCACTTCTTCTTCAAGCTTGCGTTGGCCGTCTTGAGTCACTCGATAAAGACGTACATTCAGCAGGTATGATGGCGGAAGGTTTATCGTGCCGTCGTTGTTAATTACGCGGGCGCTGCGGCCTTTAAACCAGTCATACAACAGGCCATTTTCGTCGTCGCGAACCGTCATCGTCAGGTTGCCTGCTACGCGATGAGTGGGCTTGTTAAATTCGATTGCGCCGATGATCTTCGACTCGGTTTCAATGTTACCGAAGCCATAAGTCACGTCTTTTGCGTACATGTCCAGTCCCGGCATGCCGTCCGCTTCAATCGCCCACTGCCAGCCTTGCGCGTAACGTATGCGCATTGCAGCCTGCACTATGGCTTTGTTGCTCGACAACTCAGCAGGCAGACCGCTAAAAGAAACCGGCTGGCCGCTAACAATGCTGGTAGCGCGGGAGAGAATATTGGATATCAGATTGCTGCCCACGGTCTTCATGGATACGCCGCTTGTAAGACCTGATAACCCGTCAAAATATCCCATAAGGCCCCGTATTACTGTATTAGGCTATGATAGTCATTTTGTGTGACTGTCATACTGTAATAGATTATTTTCGTCATACAGTATGACCCTCATACTGTATTGCTAAAGGATGGTGGCGATCGGAATGATTGCCCGGTTCGCTGCCATCTTCTCTTCCAGCTCCAGTTTGCGCTGCTCCAGCGTCGCCTCATCGGCCAGCCCCGAAATATCCAGCTTCCCTGCCACATAGGCGCGGCGCAGGCGCTCTGTATTGGGGATTTTTATCAGAGCTTCCAGGTAATCTTCCAGGGAGCCGATAATGTCCGATGGGATGTGCCAGTTATCAACGTCGCGGTCGCGCAGGTTGACGAAATACAGCAACGTGAACGGGAACCGCTCTCTGCCTGTTAAGTCCAGATCGATACTGTCCGGGTAAGGGTCGGAGTAAACGAGTGCGCCCCGGCTGTCAGTTACGTGGATTAAAGACAAATAATCCTCCGGGTACGCAATGTTTACCCCGTCCGCTTTTTCAATGCGAATGCGAGAGATAACGCCAGCCCGGTCCTGATAGGTTCCCAGCGCCTGAGTAAGCAAAGTGCTGAGAGTTTCTTTCTCGTCCACCAGCAGCGAGGCAAAACGTTGTTTAACCCCATTCAGTAACATGGTTGGCGTCATTCTGTTACTCCGCCCAGTTGTAGACGATACGCAGGGTAGGGCGCACTGCAGTGGTTACGTCCTCAGAGCCGAAATCAATGGCATCTGAGTACACTTTGCAGTGGAGGAAATTACGCTTGAGGCCCATGTGATCGCCGCTGTTGGATTCAGCAGTCGCCTGAAACTCAATATCCACGTACTCCTTGCCATAGACCATCTGGCGCACGGCCAGGAACACGTCACCCTTGATGGTTTCAGCACACGTAACCTGGAATTCACCTGAGTTACGTACCGGGCCGTGCTGGTTGAACTTCATGCCGCCAGGCGCGAAATCTTCGACATCTTCACGCGTCATTTCCGGGATCTGGGTGGTGCGCACCAGAATAGACAGGTGCTCATAACCCTTAATGCGCATCCAGAATTCGGCGCTGACAAGTTTTTCACCCGCAGCAATACTCTGGTTAAGACGTTTTTTCAAAAAACCGACATCGGCTTTGGTGTTGGAAAATCCAGGCATATAAACCCCTCATGAGTTAACTCGGCATAAGCTGCCAGGGGGTAGCGTAGGGAGTTTGTGATTTGCGATGGCTGGTCAAATAAACATGAATGGAATATCGGATTGGTTTTGTACTGCCATGCCGGAACACTGCAGCGTTACGGTGTTGTGGGTGTAATAACCGTCAGAGGTGCGCGGCACATCGAGCTGATAACTCACATGCTGAATAACCACGTCCATGAGCTTTAACCGGCGTCCGATATCCAGCACGACAGGGATGGGCCTGCGCCCCGGCGCGGCGATGGCTTTCAGCTCAGGCGATTGCATCTGCATGAGGGTCGAAATGGCCGCGTTTACTTCGATCTGCGCGTTAGCGGTCGCCATTAGATCAATTACAAGATTGAACGAGGGAGGTTGCTGGCCTTCCCAGATTAAGAGGCTGTTAAACGTCGTTTTAGATGTGCTGCCGCTCGCCGCCTGAACCGTATCGGCCACTTTTCCTGCAGCACCGCTGACAGCCCCGGCCATGCCGCCCAGAGTGTCGTTACCGAAAGGGGATTCCCACATGGCCTGTAGATCTGCGCTACTGCCCTGGCCGATATAACCCACAACCATATGCTGAGGTGAGGTGATATAGCACTTGAGAAACGGACTCACGCCATCAGGCATTATCGCGCCACAAATCATGGGGAATACTCCTCGGAAAGTGCCACCAGCTCGCTGGTGGCACTGAACATTACATTCCGCGTTTTTTGCGAAGGTTCATTGATTTACGGCGATGCAATTTCGCCGTTGAAGTTTGCGCTTTGCGGCGCGCTTTCTTAATGGCCGCTTTCTGTTTGGAAGTTCGACGCATCTTGCGGATACGCTTGCGAATAAGTGTTACCTTACCGCCGCGCACGACTTTGATTTTCGGCGCTTCAAACAGGGCATCTTCGTCGTCACCCGCAATGGTGTACTGACTAATAGCGTCATCATCATCATCAACGTCGCTCAGAGTGTCGAAAACAGATGCTGCGGCATCATCATCTTCGTCGTCGATCATACTGGTTACGTCGTCCTGGCTTGCCCCCATCGCAATCGCGGCATTAGCCAGTTCAGCCAGCGCATCGTTGTACGCATCGATTTGCTCATCGGTATAGTCTTCGTCGTCGCTTTCCAGATCCGGCAGGTCAGCATAGGAAATTGCCAGCGAACTGAAATCAAGCCAGGTTGGTTCACCCTCGCTGGCCCAGTCCAGCAGCAAGGACGCCGCCAGACCGCGATTATCTTCTTTCACGCGACGGTCGAGGGCTTCAAACATCGCCATTTCTTTGTCGCCATCGCCCGAACCTGGTTTGCGGTCTTTTGCACTTTCCAGCATCGCGTCCGGCACTTTCACCTCGCCTTCTGGCGCGAAGGCGGCTTTCAGTAATGGGTTAAACGCCATATTACGTTTCGTCATCATGTTTGTTTTCTCTTAGCGGAAGAGCATTGGTTTGCCGACAATGCGGCGCGCTGTACCAGTCGGACAGACCGCCCACTCCAGCTCCCACAGGTCAATGTCTTTTTGGGTCAGTTTCAGCACAAACGGCTCTTCGCCTTGTGAAGTATCACGCGGCTTGACCAGCGCATTTGCTGCAGAGAAACGTTCTAACAGGTCCGTCATGCCTTCCAGCAGGGTGCTGGAGGTTACGCCGTCAGGTTCATGCTTCGCGGCCTGCGCCACTGCGTAGAAGCCACGCGCGATAGCATTCATCAACGAGCTGATGTGCTGCAGGCGAAGGTAGTTGTTTTTGGCGAAGGTGGTCAGCGAATCGTCAATGAACACATTACCCTGATCGTCAACCGCTACCGGGTTGATACGCGCAGCGGCGAACGCTTCCAGATCGATCTCATCCAGATTCGGGATAGGTTCGATATTCTGGCGACTGATGATGCCGCGAGACACGCCAGCCGGTGCGTAATGCCAGCCACCAACATCTGATACCAGAGCCACGCCTTTCGCTTTGGCAACGAAAGCATCGCAGGAGATCCCGAAGCATACTTTCACGCCCGCGAACACATCACGGCAGTAGTAGGGGAAGTAATAACGCGCTGCCTGATGGGAACCGCCGAAACCGTGACCTTTTGCCTCAGTGATTGCCCCGGTGGACATCTGCGCGCCCTTAAGGTCGTAGAACATATCCACGCGCAGGTTTTGTGCGTACTGTTCCAGTTCCGCCAGCACCGTAGGCTCATAGCAGCCCAGGGATAACAGCGCGGTAAAGTTCACGCTCGCTTTTTTCAGGACTGCCAGCGCCTTCGAATAATCCGCAGGTGTTACGGTATCGAAATCACCATCAGTACCGCCAACGAACGCGGCTGCGTCCACGTTAAGACCGCCGACAACCTGTGCCAGTTGCTCCAGCGCATCGTCACTGACAAGCGCACGCAGGCGAGTAGAGCCATTTTCCAGCGCGGTCGAGAGGAATGCCGGGTTGCCCATATCCGAGCGGGCTTCCAGGTCAAAGGATATCTGTTGTGATTCCAGCGTGGTGGTCGTGCCCGCTTCGTCAGTTTCCTGTAACGAGAGGATATAGAACCCTTCTGCGCTTTCGTCTTCTTCCAGCGACAGGGTACGGTTGGCGGACGCATCACCATCGTCGATGTAGATCAGCACCTGGCTTTTATCCGCTAATACAGGTTCGGAACCCGCATTAAAGTTGACGGACTTGATCTCCAGATTTTTCGTTTCTTCGTTAACGCTCAGTGAAATACCTGGAATTTTCATACCAGGCGCGGGCACACGGACCACGTAGCCATTTCCGCCTTTAGTGGCGCGCTCTACGTGGCGCAGAGGTTCGAAGGCGGAACCCTGACGCGGGTGGATCGCCTTGCCGAGGATGATCTGGTAGTTGTCAGCATTGACGTTTAATACCTTACCGATTTTTCCGCGACGACTCAGGACCAGACCGGCAAATGTAGACGCGCCACCAGCGGCCACGGAATTAGTAGCATCAGCATTAACAGCCATTACTGCTGTGCCGGATGCCTGACCTACTGCAAAGGGGATTTGTTTCATCTAAAAATCCTTATGGGCGTCCCGTAGGACGCCGATTTAATTATTTGGCAGGAGTTTCGGTCTGCTGAGTTGCTTCCGGCTGGGTGGTATCTGGTGCTGCGATTTGCTGGCCGTTAAAGAAGTTGTAAGCGCCTTCTTTTTTATTGGTCAGCGTCAGCTTAGCGAAGTAATTTTCACCGTTGCGCGGGTGCATTTCGTTAAGCGCAGATCCCCACAGGGTTGTGCGGTTAACGAGTGCCGGGTTGGTTTCATGGACATAAGGGATGGCCGGAACGGCATCACCAGAGATCAAGCCAGCTTCGCCGATTTGCTCACCGCGTCCGTAGAAAAGAATGTCGCTACGGTCGAAGTTGCATCCGGTTTCAGAGAGCTGATCACACACCAGGTTCGGCACTTCATAAATGCGGTAGATACCGAACAGCAGGCCGATGTACTGGATGTGCGGTGTCTGCACGTAATCCGGGTCCATCGTGAAGTATTGCGGCGGAAGAGACTTGATAAAGTTCGCTGCATCGCCACCAGCGAAGCCACCGCGCATGCCGACTTTACGGGTACGGTTTACCATGTCAGTGCTCATTTGGCTGAGCTGGTGGCGGATCAGGCCCACCCATGACTCATACTGCTGAGCTTCTGGCAGTGCGATATCAAATACGTAATTACGTACGCAGTGGAACGCCATAGTACGCAGACGCATCATGTCTTGCTCATGGCTCAACCAGTTGCGCATAGCGGTGAACTGAATAGAGGCCATATTCAGGCCAAACTCACGGCTGGCATCGGACGCAGACATTACCGTGTGCTCAGACGCAATGACGTACTGAGAAGGAGATACGGAATAGCTGCGCATGGTCTGGTTGATGACCGGGATCAGCTCAGGCGCTTTCTCAATGTTAATTTCAACCTGCGCCGTTAATTCGGTACCTGCAGCAGGTGCCTCGATAAACGTTACCGCGATGGTGCCTTTGTCATAGTCAACTTTGCAGTTTGCAGAAAATGCGTTGCCGTTAGCATCAGTGTCGTTGAAATACAGGTTGCCATCGCCGTCATCAACTTTTGACATACGACGGTTGATCAGCAACTTAGTACGACCGGATTTGATAGGCATATTTTTGCCTTCAAGGTCGCTGATTTTGAAGGTGAAGACTTTTTTAGTGCCATCCGGCTGTGCTGCTTCCGGGAAGATGTAGAAACGCTTGAGCTGGGCATAGACGCCAGCCCGCTGCATGTGCAGCTCGTCACCCTTCTTGAAGCTACCGAACTCGGTACCAGCAATATTCAGGAGTTCATAAATATCAGCTTTATCGCGGTCGCATGGTACAAACGTACACGCGTCACTGGTAGCCGCACCCAGGGATGCTGGCAGGATAAGCGCTACGTATTGAGCCAGACGCATTACACCATCAGAGGTGCGCATGTCAGCTGCGACAGATTCAAACATCGCACTACCGCTGCCTTCATGTTTATCATTCGCAGCTTCCAGCATCAGGTTTTCAGTACAGCGCTGGGCGTTAGCGAGAACGTCCGCAGGTGGCAGGCAACCGTTGCGTTTTTCGAAGTCGATCATGGCGGAAGCCCAGCCAGTCGCCACTTGGCGCACGAAACGACGATCTACGTTTTCAAACATAGGATCTTTCGATGCACTTTCGGTCGCGGCGCGAGCCAGCTCATTCTGATCGGTGATCAGGGTGCCTTTCGCATCACGTTGAATATCTACAGTAAAAGCCATGACTCGGGCGGCGCGGTTATTGATCTCTTCGACGCGCGCGCGGGCATGCGTAATATCTTTGCTCACAGGTCAGCCCCTATTTAGGGCGCGGTGTGAGGTTACTTTTGACAGTCACAGTAAATGGACTTTGTACTTTGCAAATAGCTTAAAATTAAAAATTAATTTGTTTACCTTAGATTTTGTATTATTTTTACGTGGATTAGTCGCATGGAGAATTACGCGTATGTCTTATGAGGTTTATTACCGTTATGCCGGTGGCGGCACCAGTCATTACACCAGAACGGCATCACGCCGCATTGCCAGCAATCACTTGCTGGCTATCCTGGATGAGGAGGAGGTAAGGGGGCTGGCTTCTCATATTGTCATGACTCACAACGAGAAGCTGATTCTGGAAGCACAAACGTCCGTGGACACTGAAAGCATTCTAAATTCCGTGGCGTATCCCCGCGTTGGCGCGCCTCCTCGCAAGCATAAGGCGACCACGCTTGCGGTATACATCCCCGAAGCTGCATCAGACTATATCCGCAAACGTGGAAAGGGTTCTCCATCGGCGGGTATGGAAGCGATCCTGATTGAAGTGGGCGGCGAGGAAATGGCGCGCGCTTTCAACATGAATAAATAGGCCTCCTTGCTGGCGAAACCTCGCCAGCTTTACCCCTTCCACCCGCTTTCCTAATCTGGCGACATATCCCTATATCTTTTATACTGTATTTTTATACAGTGCTTAAACATTCGGATATGTTTCTTATGTTACTGATAACTCCAATAAATAATCCAGAACGACTCGCTATCCCGCTTTTCCTTGAGAAATGTGCCGCTGGGTTTCCCAGCCCCGCCCAAGACTACGTGGAGGCAGAGCTTGATTTAAACCAATACTGTATTCGTCACCCGGCAGCGACATTCTTTGTGCGCGCAAGTGGCAATAGCATGAATGATATCGGCCTCAAAGATGGGGACCTGCTGGTGGTGGATCGTTCATTGCGCCCTGAGCACGGTGATATCGTCATTGCCGAGGTTGATGGCGGGTTTACCGTTAAGCAGCTACTGACCAGACCGAAGCTGGCGCTACAGCCAATGAATTCTGCCTACTCAGCAATTTATCCCGATCCAGACACGCTTTGCATATTCGGGGTTGTCACCCATTTTGTTCACACTACCCGGGGCCAGGCGTAATGTTCGCGCTGGCTGATGTGAACAGCTTTTACGCCAGCTGTGAAAAGGCTTTCCGGCCGGATCTGCGGCATAAGCCTGTCGTCGTTCTTTCAAATAACGATGGCTGCATAATTGCAAGATCGAAGGAAGCGAAGCGGCTAGGTATCAAGATGGGGGTTCCCTGGTTCCAGCTCAAAACCATGCAATTCCCGGAGCCAGTGATCACCTTTTCAAGCAATTATGCGCTGTATGCAAGCATGAGCGCCCGCGTGATGCGTTGCCTTGAAGAATTGTCTCCCCGGGTTGAACAGTATTCAGTGGACGAAATGTTTCTTGATGTACGGGGCATTAATGGCTGCATGACTTTTGAGGAATTCGGCCACCAGCTGCGCGATCACGTCCGGTTATCTACCGGACTAACTATTGGTGTGGGCATGGGTCCCACGAAGACGCTGGCGAAGGCCGCTCAGTGGGCCGGGAAAGAATGGCCGCAATTCGGCGGCGTCCTGGCGTTAACGCCGGGCAACCGCAATCGTATTGATAAAATGTTGTCGCTGATGCCGGTTAATGAGTTATGGGGCGTTGGCGGGCGGATCTCCAAAAAACTAAATGCGCTGGGGATCACCACGGCACTTGAGCTGGCTCGCACGCACCCGGCATTCATCCGCAAGAATTTCAGCGTGGTGCTGGAGCGAACCGTCCGGGAGTTATGTGGTGAAAGTTGCATAAATCTTGAGGAAGCACCACCAGCTAAACAGCAGATTGTATGCAGCCGATCTTTTGGTCAACGGATCACCACCTATGACGAGATGAGGCAGGCAATATGTCAGTATGCTGAACGTGCCGCTGAAAAGTTGCGATTGGAGGGTCAATATTGCCGACATATCTCAGCATTCATCAAAACATCCCCATTTAACGTCCATGAGCCGTATTACGGCAACGTGGCGAGTGAAAAACTGGTCATAGCAACCAGAGACAGCCGAGACGTTATCAATGCAGCTGTACGCGCGCTGGACCGCATATGGGTAGACGGACATCGTTATGCTAAAGCCGGAGTCATGCTTAACGATTTCGTGCCGTCTGGAGTGAGCCAGTTGACCTTGTTTGACGATGTTCAACCCCGGGCCAATAGCGATCAGCTCATGAAGGTTCTTGATGGGATTAACAACTCAGGATTAGCACATGTATGGTTTGCGGGAAGAGGGATTGCACCAGACTGGCAGATGAAGCGTGAAATGCTTTCACCTGCCTACACTACCCGCTGGAAAGATATTCCTCTTGCCCGGTTTTAAATGTGTGCTGGGGGGATGAATATGTGCGTTGGCGGGAGCGGTCCTGAGAATGTGTGCTGCAGGGAAGCATCGTGCGTTTAGATGTGTGCTGGTGGGAAATTCTAAGGCTGAATGCCCATGTTTCGAACGTGACAGGCCTAATTCTGCCTTCTATCCCGCCAGCGCACATGTTAGATGGGCGAGTTGCCCATCAGCGCACATCTGTAAGGTTGTTTATCCACATATCCACTTGATAGATCCAGTAAATAGATCCCAAATAGATCCCAAACAGTTCCAAACAGATCCCTGACGCCTGAGAGCCGCGCCCCGTCTGGCTTAGAAGCCTGTCCAGATGTGTGCTGGCGGGATGAATATGTGCGCTGGTGGGAGGAATATGTGTGCTGGAGGGTTGAATGTGTGTGCTGGCGGGATGTAAGGTGTGTGCTGGCGGGATAAGCGATCCTTTTATTCACATGATGTCACAGGCCCAATTATTTAAGGCAACCGTATGACTGATAAAACTTTTATCTCTGATGCGCTATTCAGCGACATGGAATCTCGGGAAAAACAGTTAACAGTTAATTCCAATAATACGGTTCAGCCAGTGGCATTGATGCGGCTGGGTGTTTTCGTTCCGAAGCCCACAAAATCCCAGGGTAACAACAACATCGTTGACGCCTCCGAACTCTTCTCACAGTTGGAGTTGGCCCGCGCTGAGGGCTACGACAATATAAAGATTGGCGGACCTCGCCTCGATATGGATGTGGATTTTAAGGTGTGGATAGGGGTGATCTTTGCGTTTAGTAAGCACGGCCTTAAAACGAACAAGATTCAGCTGAAATTTTCTGACTTTGCAAAAGGGTGTGGGTTCTCAGCAAAACGTATAGACGGGCGTCTGAGGCTATCCATACATGAATCCCTGGGTAAGCTGCGTAACAAATCCATATCGTTCAAGCGTGGGGAAGATGCCCGGGGAAGCTACCAAACCGGCTTACTGAAAACTGGCTACTTTGATGCTGATCGTGACATTGTTGAGCTGGAGGCTGATGAAAAGTTGTGGGAACTGTTTCAGCTGGACTACCGGGTATTGCTCCAGCAGCACGCGATCAAGGCACTCCCCAAGAAGGAAGCTGCTCAGGCCATCTACACCTTCATCGAAAGTTTGCCAGCCAGCCCTATCCCTGTTTCTTTTTCCCGGCTGCGTGAGCGCCTTTCACTGGCGTCCAGTGTCAGTGAACAAAATCGAACCATCAAAAAAGCGTTAGAACAGCTTCAAACCATTGGCTATCTGGAGTTTTCGCTTACCAAAAAGGAACGTGAAAACTATTTGATAATTCATAAGCGACATCCCAAGTTAAAACCGTCTGGCGTTTAATTTTTAATGTGCCTGTCGGTTAAGAATTTAAGCACGTAATTAGAATAATAAACTACCTTAATTAAGGATTAGTAGATGGTTACATACAATACCATGAGATTAAACGTCCCTAAGTCATGGGATGAATTTGAAGACATTTGCAAAAGCTCCTTCCAATTAAGATGGTCTACCCATAATTTGACCAGGCATGGCAGGGCAGGGCAAAAGCAAGATGGGGTTGATGTTTATGGCAATGACTCATTCGCACAATTCGTTGGTATCCAGTGCAAAAATACCGTTTTGGGAATAAATCAGCAAACTATAGTGGATGAGGTAGAAAAGGCCGAAAAATTCAGACCAGAAATAAAGGTCCTTTACATTGCCACAACAGCACCAAGAGACGCTACCATTCAGGCCTTCGTCAGGCAATTTAATGTCACGAGGCAGCAGCAAGGAAAATTCCCGATTAGCGTCGAGTTTTGGGATGATATAACAGCAGATTTAACGAAAGATCCTGCCGTACTTAGGCAGCATTACCCACAAATGTTTGACCAAACCGAACCAACGAGAGAGGAACGGTTACGAAGTCGAGATATCTCAAATTTGTTGGCGCTGCTCGATGTTATAGACTTTCCATCAACAATTGAGCATTTAAGATGGGATGCAAAATATATTCACTCATTAATAACTTATGAGTACAGCAATATATATTCTGTCTACTCATCACCTGTGTTTACCTTGAGTGATCCCGCTTTGTCGAATATTACAGAGGCTCTCGTTGTGGCATGGAGCGATTTAATGGTTTCGTTCAGGGATGCGCCATATGATTATTTGTCACATAGTGACACTTACAGTTTTCACACCCCTGGAGACTTTTGCCGAAATCAAGAGGAACATGATTTATATGATAAAATCACAGGTCAGATCAGAGATCTCAGAGTTAGGATTAGGGATTTTTGCGAATTGATAAATTCGCATTACTCTGAAATCAATCTAAATGAAACCAGCATGCGTGCCCAAAGGCATTATTGATACAGTTGCTTGCGAAGGGCGGCGTTTTGCAGCCCTTCTTACAGTCATACTGTCATAACTTCATATTGTAATCGTTACGCAGCTGGTTGCGCGCGTTACACTGTTCAAAAGCGTCGTACAGCACTTCCGTATACGCCGGGTACTGCTCCAGGTATTCCGGGCTATCCTCGGGTATCAGGCACTGTAGATACGGCATCGCCTGCTTCTGGGGCAGCGTTACCACTTTCGTTGTTGTTATAATTTCCGGCGTTGATTTGCCTGGCGCGCGCTCGCTGCATCCTGATAACAGAGTCAGGCACACGCAAACCTTGCAGACCAGCGCGCTTAATTTCACTTGTGATATTGATAATGGCATTTCGGCTATCCTCGCTGAGTTTTGCCAGTCGGGTTTCAAGGTCTTTTTGGCGGGTAAGATGCTCTTGGAGTGCAGCCTCCCGGGTTGCCAGTTCAGTTTCCAGCACGCCGATATGATCCTGCTGCTGCACCGTGGCCTGTTTGAGCGAGCCTACTTGCCCGTTAAGAGTGTCGTTTTCCTCTGTCAGTTTCCCCGTCTCTTTTTCCAGTGCATCCACGTAGTCCAGATGATCCGTTACAGCGGTATAAGCCTGAATAAGCCCATAACTAAACAGGGCGAGAGCTGCGGCCATCAGCGGGCCTTTCACTCCTGAAAGCATTTTTAATCCTCTTTGAGTGCGCTAATAACGCCTGGTGGCATGATCGCGGAAATGGCATGCGCCATAACCGGATCGCTGGTCAGGCCAACGGTTAACGTAATGGCGACGGCATTGTTGAGAGATTGCTTTGCCGTGCCTGTCGCCTGGTTTACCTGGTTTGTGTAATTAGTCGTTAACGTCGTGTTATTAGCGACCGGGGAAAACTGCGCATCGAGCGCGACTACTGCCAGGCGTAAATCCTCAACTTGTTTTTCGCTCAGCGCCGGAGTAGGAGCAACTACACCGCCTTCTGGCGGCGTGGCTGGCACCGCGAGCAGGGTATTAATGGATGTCATCGCCTTGACGAGATCAGGTGTTCTAACGGCGCTTAGCGCATCGCGCAGCGCCTGGCTTGTAACACGATCATTAAGCGCGGCCACCAGCGGAAAAGCTGGAGGTGGATTTAGCCGGTTGCCCTTTGCATAGCACTCCCAGCCAATTTTCATCTGCAGTAATTCTGACGGGGTGATATAGGGTTCCAAAGCTTTACTGAATGCCCCGGCTGCGCTTCCCGCCTGTGTGGCCTGGCTCATATAGCCCGCTATTTTGGCTGTATAGCCAGTAATGGATGCCGGGTAGGGCGTACCCGCCACCAGTAAAGGGGTAAGAGTTTGTACCAGCGCACCCGCCAGCGTAACGATCTCCCCGCATACGGTAATGGGTAGCGGTGTTACCGCGCCCTGGGCGTTGAGGATGCTGAAAGCCTCAATTTGTTTGTCGTCGTCTAACATCATGCCACCTGAAAAAATCCGTCACCGGTTGCCACAACCGAACCGCAGGAAACCGGGTCCGACACGCACACAATTGCCTTTCCGTTCACCGTAAACCACGGGCGCGTGGACACGGCCACGCCGCTGTGGGATGAATTGCCGTCTGAGTGGTCCGGGAACAAATTGCCGTCCACCAGCACGGCCTTGCCATTAATTTTCAAAAATGGCTCGGCCTCGGCGGTTTTACGTGGTGGGAATGCACCGTGCCCTGAACAGATAGAGTCGATAGTGCCTGCTGCGCTCATGATGCCTCCTGTAGTGAGAACAGGAGTTAGGATAGGGAGGTTGTGGTTTAGGACATAAAAAAACCCGCCAGCTGGCGGGTCTTTATTAGTTCAGCGTTAGCTGGGACGGGCGGCATTCGTACAATTCCGCCAGTTTTGATAACGTGTTTGAACGAGGATTGGCAGATTTTTCCAGTTGGGAAACCGCAGACTGCTTAATACCTAATTTCTCGGCAACTTCAACCTGGGACATGCGACGGTAAATGCGCCAGGCGGCCTGCAATGTAACTTGTTCATCTATCATTATGCTGATGACATCGTGAGGGATAGTCTCATTATCATCTTCGCGGCTTACGTAAGGGACTGTAACATAGTCATCTTCACGCTCAGCGGCATCTAATAACTCCTGATACATTTCAATAGGAAGAACAGCGGAAGTACGATTTCCGTGTTCATCAAACATAAATTGTACCTTTTGCATAATCTCTAATCTCTAAGTAAAACTACGGGTTTAGATACTCATTTTGGGAAATAACTCATCGGTTTTAAGTGTTTAGTTTCTTTGAACACTAGCTTCGCGCCAGGGTTACGGTTATGTGGAAAGGGTGGGGGATCTCCCCACCTCAGTCCTAGTACGTCTTACTGGTTCTACGCAAAATTTCCTGAATTTCGATAATCTTAGGTGCTTTATCTAACTCGAAGATAACTCTATAAGGACCGATAGTTATTCGGTACTTAAACTCCATGCCAGCCAACTTTCTGATATCCAGATTCACCGCAGGAAAATCAGTTAACATCCCGATCTTATCCTTGATGGTTTTTTGGTACCGGGTATCTATTTTGACTAACTGGTGAAGCGCGCATTTAGTCCATTCAACTTTCACCGTAAACTCCCAATTTTGAAAGCACACCCCTATGGGATAATCAAAATATAAGTCTAAACCCTTATCCTGTCAACTTAAACCTTATATTAATATAAGGTTTTTGGTCTGGCTACAAGCGGTTGTTCGTGAGGTGCTTCGCTTGGATTTAAGCGTTACATACTGCTATTTCTTGCAAATCGGAAACCGATTGTTATATTTGCCCCCGCAGGCCACATAGCCTGTCGGGCGTGGAAACCCGGAAATGCGAAAGACGGCATATGGCGAGAATATCGCCTGATTTTATGCCGTTGCGTCAGCGTACCTAAACGGCACAGATCCGTGCGAATTATGGTGGCGCTGGCAGGGCAGCTTTCGGGCTGGCCGGTATTCTTTCGCGCCGGTATTTCCACTCCTGTCAGTGTCACCACCATTTTTTTGTGGACGTAAATACCTGGTGGTGATCGCAATACCAACCGAGGAATTTTACCGTGTCGCACCTTCCCCCCATAAAACACCCTTTGTTCGCCCTCCCTGGCGAGTCTGGCCTGGATATAAACGCCGCAATAAATGGCCTCTTTTTTATCAGCGCTTCAAAATACTGCCGACGTGAATGCTGGAATCCTGCAGAACATGTCACCCTCGAAGGTGACGATATGATTTTTAACGATGTAGCTGGTGGCCGCTGTGCATACCTGCCTTCTGTCGCTGACCAGCAAGCCTTTGACTGGCATCTGATTTAATCCCTCTCATATCCCTGCTAAAAGTATTGCCAGCGTCATAGTGTCGTACCATAATGCAGTGTGACTGTATGACACTATTACACAATGACAGTGTGACAATGGGGGCGGCATGATTATTTTAGTAGGCTCACAAAAAGGTGGGGTGGGTAAATCCACGCTGGCCGTGAGCATAGGCTCTTTCCTGATGTCGTTAGGACATCGCGTTATCATCGTTGATGCAGACGATCAGCAATCAGTAATGGCCTGGTATAACAGCAGGAGCGAAGACCTGCCGCATATCCCGGTGGTGTCAGCATCCGGGAAGATTAAAAATATGCTGCTGGAGCACGACCAGCATTACGATTACGTTATTGCTGATTGTGCCGGACGTGATAGCCAGGAACTCCGATCCGGCCTGATGGCCGCAGACGTATTCCTTTCCCCGCTGCGCCCATCTCAGATGGATCTGGATACCATGCCTCACCTTTGCGACGTGTTCACAAACGCGCAGGAGTTTAATGAGAAAATGCGCGGCTGGCTGGTGTTAAACATGACGCCAACCAATATGTTTATTGATGAGGGGAACCAGGCAGCGGACGTGCTGAAAGACTTCCCTACTATGTCGCAGGCACAGACGCGTATATGCGATCGCAAAGTGTTTCGTGATACCTGGGCATCCAGCACAACCATTTTTGAAGCGGAAAACGACAAGGCAAAAGCCGAGGTCCGTGCTTTGGTAGAAGAGGTGATTCTGTGAGAAATCGTGTGAATGACGTGCCTAAAAGACGCACCGAGGACGAATTTGTTGATGCTGGAACAGCGATCCCCTCACAAGTGAAGGCCAGTGCAAAGGCCAGAACCAAGAGCAAGCCTGTTACGGTGTCACTGACAGATGCCTACCTTAACCAGATCGTCACGCACCTGCAGCATGCGGCGTCCGAAGGTGAAGTAACGCTGACGCGTACTCATGTTATTAAAGCTGGCCTGTTGGCGCTGGGTGAACTGTCACCCGATCAGGTCATGGCGCTTATGCGCAAAGCATAAAAAGGGGCCGCTAACGCGGCCTTTTTAATTAGATAAGCGGGTACAGACGGCGTGATGTAGTGCAGCAAATGTTACAGAGTTATCTTGACTAACACGCTATGTCGATAGTGAATACTAACTAAATAACAGAACGGCGAGAATGTTATGGAACCAGAATTTCTTTATAGAGGGTATGACTGTCGCAAAACGTTGGAGCAAACAATGGCTCCTAAATGGTCTAAAAATGGTCCAGAAAGTGAAGCGCAGTTTGGGGATGAAAGAGTACAGTGTGGTGACATGGACTTCACATACGGCTCTAACATCGTCAATACTATTCACTCTCATGAATATGGAGGGAATGGTGATCCATCCCCCGGAATATCCACTACACCGAACTTTGAAATTGCACGTAAATATGCTTTAGGTAGAGAAAAAAACTTAAACGGACATGTCATAAAATTTTCGGTATCCGCCCTTAAAGAAGCAGGCGTTATAATTCTTAGGGTAAATGAGGTATTAAATTGTCCATCGAAACCAGACGATGATGAACATTGGATTTATTTCCAAGGTTCTTTCCCCATGGAAGCCATTGTGGAAGAAATAGAAGTTACCCATTGATTTTAAATGAGAAAGTTTTCGTTTGTTGGCAATTGTGAAGCTTTATAAACGCCAGAACCGTATGCAGGTGGACTTGCATGTACAATTCTTAGGGGGCGGCGGCACAGCAATGTACCGCTGCTACCTGAAGGATCTCCTCAGTCAAGGCGTTTCAACTGCATGCGTAGGCTGCGAATTTCATTGCGGTATGCGCGATCCTGCTTTTCGTACTCAATAATTTGTGTAGCCTGCTGGCTGTTAAGACGCATGTACCCGCGCTGCTCCTGCAATAGTGCATCAGGATCTCCCACGCGGTGAACCAGATAGGCCAGCAAGCTACGCTCCACGTCCTTGTTACAGTCATGCCGCCATAGGTCTACCAGCGGCCTGTCACCGCCCCAGCTGCTGCCCACCAGACAGCAGATATGACCGGCCATCAGTTTGACGTGTCCGCGCTTGTTCACCCATAACAGACCCCAGCGCTCCGGCAGGTCATCCAAGGTGATCACTCCTTCCGGGCACATGTAATACCTGAAATCGCCCAGTCCGCCTGCCTGACGGTGCGGCTTATGTTTATCGCGCAGGAAGTCAGACCGGCTTATCTTAACTTCCACCAGCACACTGCCGCCATCCCAATCCCAGCGATAGCCCCACGCATCAGCCCGTTCGCTGTCGCCTAACGCGCCGACTTCAACAAAAGCGATTTTGCACCCTGGCCCTTTGGCACTTTGGGCACGCAGAAGCCAGCGCTTTGCTATCTGGTTTAAGTCGCTATGGGTCATCCCAGCACCCCCATGATATCCACTGCCACTTTTCGCTTATCGCCTTTGCACGACATCGAGCGGCGCGCAAACAAATCATGGATCTTGAACCCGGCTTTTTTGTAGGCTTCAATCAGCTCTGGATGTGCTGAGTTGGTCACAATCACCCGCGCGCCACGCTGGTGGGCCGCAACCATTTCATTCAGCAGCTGCCACTGGTGCTCATCGGTAAATGGCACCGTTGTGTATTGGGTGAACCCGGACGTATCCGGGAGTGACATATACGGCGGATCGCAAAATACCACGTCGCCTTTACCTGCCAGGCGGATCGTATCCACGAATGAGCGGCACACGAACTCACAGCGCTGCGCCAGCGAAGCAAAACCTACCAGCTCGTCATTAGGGAAGTAGGGGGCTTTGTATTTGCCAAACCCCACGTTGTACTCACCTTTGAGGTTGTAGCGCATCAGCCCGTTAAACGAGTGCCGGTTAATATATAAAAATGCGGCCGCACGCTCATGCGGGGTGTAGCGGATACCGTTAAACCGGGATCGGATATCAAGAAAAGCGTCGTTGCTGTTACCGGAAGCGAACATGAGTCGCGCTTTTTCGATCACGCGCGCAGGTTCCGCCTGTAGAGCCAGATAAAGGTTTATCAGGTCAGTGCTGGTATCGCTGAGAAGGTAGCGGTTAAAGCCTGTCGCATTCAGGAAGATTGAGCCAGCGCCCACGAACGGTTCGATAAGGCGTTCACCGGTACCGATAAAAGGCATGATCTGATCCAGCTGTGAGAATTTCCCGCCCGCCCACTTCAAAAAAGGCTTGTTACGATCTGGCTTTTCACTGGCATTTTTTTTGCTGGCGCGCGTGCGTGCCGGCGTTGCCGTTTCGGTCATGTTTTCAGTCCATTGGTTTTCAGAAAGAGTGCTTTTAATGCGGGTCATGATCCAGCGCATAACAGGCACGGCCATCGAGTTGCCGATCGCCCGGTAACGCGGACCGTCCTGTGCTGGCTTACCCTTGTAGGGGATATCAGTATGAGACTCAGGGAAGCCCTGCAGGCGCTCACATTCCAGCGGCATGAGACGGCGCACCATCAGGCTATCTGTCATGCAAACAGCGGTAGGGTTGTGCGCCTGAATGGTCTGGCTGGCCTTGCCGTTGCCGGACTGAAACTGCGTGCCTGACATATGAGCCGGGAAAGTGATCAGGGTTTCTGTGTCAAAGTCGATCCGCTGGTTGCTGGTTGTCAGCGTAGTAGAAACGTTGATGGCACCGGCAGTATTACCGCCGCCGTATGCTGCAGGGATTAGATGTCCTGCTTGTGCCTGGTTGTCGTCTGCGCCGACGACTCCAACGCCATTTTTAGTAAGGGTGGAAGCAATCTCCCCCGGTTGACTGCGCGGCGTAATATCCCGGCGCACGCCGTCGAACTCAGCAAGTATTTTGAGGGGATCGAATCCTTTTCGAGAACTTGCGATAACGAAACAACGGCGGCGTCGTTGGGCCACTCCGAAGTGTTGGGCATTGAGGATTCGCCAGGCCACTGCTCGTTGCTGTCCATAAGCACCACCAGCGTTTGCCCACTTTGGAGCATGCTGACCGGTCGATTTGCGCCAGCGCCAGAATTTGCTGTTTTTGCCCGGTTTAGGTCGTGAACCAGGTTCGATTGCTTCATCTGCGCCAGCCAGTCCGGCAATGAAGTTTCCGAATGCGTTATCCTGGCTTGTGAGGACGCCCGGGACGTTTTCCCAGACGATAATGCAGGGCGGTTTACCTGCGGCTTTTCTAACGTCGTCGATGGCATTTGCCAGCTCCACAAAAGCTAAAGTTAACTGCCCGCGCGCATCGGATAAGCCTTTGCGCAGCCCGGCAATGCTGAATGCCTGACAGGGAGTGCCCCCTACCAGAATATCGGGCGCTTCCACTTTACCCGCACGGATCGCGGCGGCAATTTTGGTCATATCGCCCAGATTGGTGATGTGCGGCCAATGGTGCGCCAGCACGGCGGAGGGGAATTTTTCAATTTCGGCGAACCAGGCCGGATTCAGGCCCAGCGTCTCCCAGGCTACGCTGGCCGCTTCAATACCGCTGCAGACTGATCCATAACTCAGCTGGTGCATTCGGCCTCCTGCAGAGCATGGCCGATACGTGCGCGGGTGATGTCCATGTAATGTGGTTCGCGCTCGATGCCGGTAAAGGCGAAGCCGCCTTCTACTGCACTAACGCCAGTCG
Organism: Leclercia adecarboxylata; assembly: GCF_006171285.1. Classification (NCBI taxonomy): domain Bacteria; kingdom Pseudomonadati; phylum Pseudomonadota; class Gammaproteobacteria; order Enterobacterales; family Enterobacteriaceae; genus Leclercia; species Leclercia adecarboxylata. The sequence continues at coordinate 57,688 of NZ_CP040893.1, forward strand.
AACCGCTACCTGTGAACGGGTCAAGAACGTGCCCGCCAGGTGGAGTGATCAGTCTTATCAGGTAGAGCATTAGTTTGACCGGTTTAACGGTCGGATGGTCGTTGCCGCTGGTGGTCGTGTTTTCCACTTGTCGCAGTGTAGCGCCGTGTTTGAATTGCGGCCCCGGATTGAGCAACCCGCGATGACGCTCAGAGGGTGAGGCTTTGGCGCAGTAGAAGAAGCGGGCAGCGCTGCCTTGATCGCCGTGATGTATAGTAGCCACACGCTTACGCATTTGGAGCACCTGGCCTGTTGATGCTGCTGATGGTTCGGTACCCTTTACCGGCGCAACTGCACCAGCATTTTCAGGGAAAAGAGCCATAACACCTTTGCTACCATCGTGGATGACGTTGGCGGGCCAGCGGCCGGAATTGCCTAGAGCGTTATGTTCAGAAGCACCGATTCTATGAAAACCAAAACTTCCCACGGTATCAGTAGATCCAGTTTTCCGCGCTCGCTTAACTCCATCATCATTTGCATCTGCTGGTACCCGGCAGGCATCAATGTTCAACGCCCCAGTGCCGTGTATCAACACGTTGGCTGCGACGGTGCCTTTGAAAGGCTTGCGGGCGACGGTAATGGGTTCCAGTGCCGGTTTTAGTGCTGTCCCCCAGCCCTCCCAGTCACCTTTGAGGTTGTGGGATTTAGGGAACCCGCTACCGTAGATCCACGCGATAAGGGCATCAACGGAAAGCACCTGTGAGAACAGTTTGATCTGCTCTGGTAGCAGGGTGTCGATGAACTGTCTGAATACGTTTTCTGTGTCGTAGAGCATGGTCATCATGTCGCGCAGCTCAAAGCCTGCGTCCTCGATACGCACTGCCATGCGGTGCTGGGTTCGGGTACCGGCGAATGACAGAAGATGCCCGCCCGGTTTGAGGACGCGTAAGCACTCTTCCCATATCGCCTGGCTCGGCACGTCGTAATCCCATTTTTTACCCATGAAGGACAAGCCATAGGGTGGATCGGTCACGATGGAGTCAAAAGAGTTATCCGGTAGGGTTTTGAGTACATCCAAACAATCACCGGTAAACAGCTGCACGTTATCGCTCACACTCACCTCCCAGAACATCCATAAGGGAAGCCACCAGCGCGCCGAACTCGGCTTTAAACAGGATGAAATCAGCAACTATGCGGGAATGAATATCCTCGCGCTCAATATCGTCATTCTGATCGCGCAGGTCGTCGGCGTAGTTGATCGCTTTTATCGTCATATCGTCAGTCAGACGAAAGGTGATTCGTTTTTGCCAGTCCAGCGCCAGCGTGGTTGCGAGTTTTCCCGCCTCTATATGAGTTGCTATTTCATCCGTTAAAAGGTCCTGCTTACTGACGCGCAACGCACCACCATTCTCCAGAATAGCTTTAAGCACGGCGTCGCTCCCAGCAGCGTAACCGGCAGGCAGAGTATTGTTCTTCAACCACTCTGTGATGGTCAGCTCAATGGGGGTTCTCATTGTCAGCGGCACAACAGGCAGCGATCCGAGGGTTTTACGCAGCAGAGCCATTAAATCTTCGGCAGCGCGGGCGCTGGAGGCTTCAACAAAGACCAACTGATGGGCGATATTTACCCAGATGTAATTGCTGGTGTTCTTTGAGAACGCGCGCGGAATGAGGGTATGAAGCACCTCATCTTTAAGGCTCAACCGTTCTGCACGGCGGATTTTGCGCCCCTGGTCAGACTCAATCTTGGCTACTCGCTCAGCTACGGCATCGTTAATTACGGAAGGGGGGATCACCTTAAACTGGTGCTGGCAGCACAACAGGAAATTGCCTTCGTGCTCAATGAATAGCTTTTCCGGCGTGACGCTCACCCATCCCCTGCGGCCCATATCCTGCGAGCCGCAAGGGGTGAAGGCGTATTCCGCCATTTGCGCTTCGAGCGTATCCGCGTCCATGCGGAAATCCCGGGATAAGCGGTAGATACAGACGTTTTTGAGAAACGGCGTTTTCATTATCAAATTACCCAATGGACTAATTACGGGTAATTTATCAAACAAGCGTTAGAATTACTGTTATTTATTTTGAGAATGATACAGACGCGGCTTTTCCGGTCAGCGCGCCACCAGCCTGCAAATCCATTTCCGCACCTGCCGTCATGCCCATTTCAGCGCCTGACTCAAAGAGGATCTTGCCCCCAGCCTTTGCAATAATATCCCCGGCCATATTAAGCAGCAGGTTGCCCGGGCCGATGAGATACATTTCACCCGATTCGTTGATGCCGACGCGAGCGCCGGCAGCGGTATTTGCTATCTCGTACCCGCCGCCCGCTGTGCGCACTTCCAGTATGTTATTGCGGTGGACTACAAAATCCTCCGTTGACACTATTTTGGGTCGTGCCGGTGCGCCATCCACTTCGCCCGGCGTCCACGGCTCACCCTGCCCGGATGCCTCCGGCGCAACGTTTGGCACGCCGCCCGGCGCGTCCTGTGCTGCGCCTACGATAAGCGGCCGCCGAGTGTCCGGCTTTCCCCGGGCATCGGTATACGGAAACTCCACCCAGACCAGATCGCCGGTTTTGGTTGGCGTGAAGGCATTGCCGATCCCGAGCATGTATTCCGCCCACGGTAGGTTTTCTTCGGGTACGCTGTTCCATTCTGGTAGCAGGCGGATCTGCGCTCGCATCAGCCCGCCCGGGTGTTTGGTTCCGGCGATAACAGCACGCTTCTTACTCAATGTGAGGCACTCCCAGGATCATGCGTGTGGTGTAAGAAATACGGTCCTCATAATGAGCCACGCGCTCAGCGATGAAGTTTTTAGGTAGAGACTCGTCCACCTGGTTCTGATTGTCGTAGCGGTGGATCTGGATGCCGATCACCATGCCTGCGGTAATGTCCGGGTTGCCGGATACCTCAATATCCAGCTTCGGTATCAACGTCTGCTGCATATTTTTCAGTGTGGCCATGTCCGCATCGGACACGTACTTAACCGGCAGTGTCTCGTCTCCGGCCTCCATAAAGCCGTCTGTCATCGAGTAGCCAACAAACCGGTACTGACGGCTATTCGTGGCGGCGGAGTCCTGATTGATTAGCTGCTGTCGGCTGATGGTGTATGCCGCTGCGGGGTTGTTAGCCTCGTAGACAAAGTCCGCTTTGGTCTTGATGAGGCGGGCCATTTCTTTCACGAAAAACTTACCGCGCGCCATCCAGACCAGCGCGCCGTTGTCGCTGGCAACCTGGCTCAGCACCACGGACGGCTTTTCGCCCATGTTCAGGTGATAGGTGCAGGCCTTTTTGAACGCGTCAGCTTCCACGGTCAGCCCACCAGCGAACTCACGCACAATATCCCCGGGCTGGCGGTTCGCATACAGGCGCGCACCGGCAACCGGCGTTTTGACGCGCTTTAAATCCATGCTCACGCCGATTATCTCGATGACGTCAGCGCGTGCGGGTGCGGAAGTCACAAAGAACGTCTCTTTGATGGTACCGCGCGTGCCGGTCGGGTCGCCGAACTCCACCACCAGCGTTGCCCCGTAGGCGGCTTTGTAATCGTCGGTTATCGATCCGGTTGCATCCCTCACTTCGAGACGCACCAGCGGCCCGGTAAGTTTGGTCTTTTCGAGATACAGGGTGCTGTTTACCCAATCACGCGGAATAACCTGGCCGTTGAGCGTGGCAGACTGCAAAAAATACTGCTGGAGCTGAGCCATAGTTACCTCAACAGGTTGCCGACGGTTTCAATACGGATACGTGTTGCTTCCACTTCCCACGCCAGGTATACATCGGCCATCACCATGATCGTCGCCTGGGCGGCAAAAACGCGATTTTCAGTGAGCGGCGGAGATATGTCGGAAAAGCCTGTATCTTTGGCATCGGTAATGCAGCAGTCCACTTCGACCATGACGTTTACGAGCTTTTCCTGTGCCTGAAAACTGGTGTTGGAAAGGAAACGTAAATCCCCGGCAAAGGCGTTACACATCAGCCCCAGCGTGGTCTTCTCAGCTGCAATGAGCGATACGTTGTAAGTTAGTGTGGCTTGGGTGATTTCCATCTCAGCTGCAGGTGTAAATCCGTCATCGCAGAAGATAAAACCAGCATCACGCCGATCGCGCTGGTAATCATTGCTCTCATAGGCCAGATCAAAAGATCGGGAAATGTTGACCAGCGGCAGGGCGTCTCGGTTAATCGTCACGTCATCCGGCACACTGCCACGTCCGGCAGCTGCTCGGCGCAGCGCAGCGAGAAACTCGACCACGGAATCATACTGGCCGACAAAAACGCGCTCTTTAGGTGCTCTCGCCAGGAAGGAGGCAAAACGCGCGCGCGACGGATCTGGGTGCGTGACGGACACGCGACTAAATGTGTCGCTGATTTTCGTAGCCACGGCAGCATCTACGGCAGAGAAGCCGGTTACTTCAAACTTACCGGTGCGGGTTAAGCGCCACTCACGATGGCGAGCCAGTAATTCTTTATTCACGTCACCTTACCTCCCTCGGTAGAGTCCAGATTCCGCGCTGGAATGCAGTAGTAGAGCGATCCGACGTGTTGCGTGCCAAAACTGAATATGCGGTGAACGTACCACCAGCGCTGCGCCAGCTTCCCGGATGCCATTTCCTCATTCCACGTCAGAATAGAGCCGACACTCACACCCTCGGCAGCAATGCGCAGGAGCTGGATCTCCTCAGATAACCCGTCCTGTTCGCCGTCAACGTCAACGGCATGAAATGAATCCCGTTCATCAGGGCAGTCCAGCACCTTGACCATTACCGGGTCCAGATAGCGCAGGTCGCGCTGGTTGTTGTTGATTTCGGTAAATGACGGACCTTCCAGCCCGGTGTCCTCGTCCACTTCGCCCACGTCTTCGGGATCTGGGCGGAACAGCAGGGCGTCGAAGTTATCCGCGTCCAGCTCTATCACCCTGATCCAGTCTTTTCGAACCGTCATATTCAGAGGTGCATGGCCTTTAAAGCGGGGTTTCAAACTGGTGTCCTGAGCGCGCCCGGCCAGTTCTGGTGGCAGGCTGGCTGCGTCCGGCTCATCATCGCCACCGTCTATATGGTCCAGCTCGGCCACCGTCTCTTCGACCGGTGCTGGCGTGAATGTCTCTTCCAGAACGGTAACAACGGATTCAGCGGCGGCAGCTGGCTGGTGGGTGATCGCGACGGGCTGGTCCTCATCGTCTAACCAGTGGTCATAGGGTCCGGTCATGTTGGAGTGCCTTTATTTTTTACGTAATCCATAAATCGTTTTTCAGCCTCTGTGCGGCTCATTCCCGTTGCCACCAGCGCATCGGTAAAGGCCTGTTTCTGGACCTTAAACTGGTCCGCCAGCTGCTGCGTTAAAAGCTTGTTTTTCTCTTTTTCCTGCTTGAGCTTTGCCTCTTTCTCGGCGTTTCGGGCGCGCTGAGTGGCGCTCTGCTTTTTGGCTTTCACCAGTTGCTTGCTCAGCTGCTCCAGCTTTTTCGTGTCACGGCCAATTTGCTTGCCTAATGCCAGCTGGCGCTTCTGGTAACGCTGGAATTCAGCACTGGCTGCGGCCTTGTCCGTCTGAGCCGCACGGTTTTTGGCAAACTGCTTACGATCGCTGTCGGTGAAGTGCTGGGTTGTGCGTCGTTTGTCATCACCAAATGCCACCCGGGAAGCGGCTTTGAGCATGGCTTTGCCGATACTCAACTGCCAACTGGAGGATTGAAGCCGGGTCATTGCGTGGATCACATGCTTGCAGGCCAGCCCGGACAAATTCGGGTTTTTGATTTTTGGGTAGGCGTACTCTTTGGGCGGCGCCAGGGCAAAATTCCCGGCTGTGGCAATGTAGCGGTACCAGTATTGGTGACGACCACAATCGCAGTCGAACGACACCCGGCCAGCGCAAAGTCGTTTTGCCACCTTCGTGGCGTTTTTCTCATCGCTGAGATCGTCGATAAGCTGATCCCACTCCTCAAAACGGACCTTAACTCTGTGATGCTGGTCTTCGCTGCGCTCTGAGGCTTCCACGCTGATGGTTATTTGATTGTGTTTCAAAGTGGAGGGCGTGGCGCGCTTAATGCCGCTCCCGTCATCCACTTTGTTATTTGCTCGTTTGATATCAATGTCGAGGCTTGCGGCCACCAGCTGCGCGTAGGTGATGCCAGTAACGGCGGAATTGAGCTGCTGGCGCAAAAATTTGCGGTTTTTGGCGAACTGCTGCAGATCCTCCGGGGTAAAAAATGTGCCGTCCTTTTTCTTTTTCCCCAGCGCAATGATGTCATCAGCGTTTTTATTCTTGAGCGTGAGCGGGGTCAGCGTGCGCCGCGCTGTGCGTCGTTTGCTGCGTTTGTCGCTCTCAATTTGCGAGAAGAGGCGCTCAAACTCTTTTGAGGAAAGGCCTTCCGTCTGATAGCGCCCGTTACTGGCGCGTGCAAACTCAGCCACTGGCTAACTCCGGCGCGCCGGTATAGTCGCGCATGCGATCGCGTAACCAGGTAATCGCGGGCAGGGTCAGCGTGGTACCAACCGGCATATTCTCGGTTTCGGCTTCGTGGCCCACCAGCAGGCGGAACACCCAGCGCAAATCCGCGTTTTCATAGGCACGGAAAGCGCAAAGATCTGAGCGCTGTACCTCGTCCGGCTTAATAGTGTATTGGAAGTTATCGGCGTTATAGCTGGTGGCGCGCGCAATGACTTCCTGATGAAACAGCGCCAGCAGCACCGGGTCATCAATGGTCCGGTCGTCCAGGCGGTTGTAACTCACAGCACCACCTCATTGTCGCTTATGCGCGTGCCTGCCAACGACTCAGGAACGGCGGCGGCGCTCACCTCGTGCTGGTGGGTTATGAGCCTTGCGAACGTCTTGAGTAAGCTATTTTGCGGTTTCTCGTCATGCATGCCTGTCATGGCCGCGATATAGTCAGCGGACGCCACCGGGTGATAAACCGTCGCGTAACAGCAGAGAATGGTCAGCACATGTTCAGGACGAATATCCATCCAGTTAATGCGATAGACCTCTTCGCCTTTAGCATTGAATTCGATATCAACAATGCTCGCCGGGATATCGTATGCGCCGGGGTTCTTGCGCGGCAGGGAAATGGTCTTCTGCAGGCGCATTTCGTTGTAGCGCTCGATGCCCACTACTACGGCGGCGCGCCCGTCGTTAAAACGTGATTTCAGGGAAACATGGTTTGCGCCGGTTGCGGCAGAAATAGCGCCGCTTGTCTCATCCACCAGCACTTTAAAGCCACTTTTCCGCAGCTTAGCAATTGCCGGGGTGAGTTTAGCCCGCTGTCCTTCAAGGCTTGTTGGCAGTGACTTAGGTTCGGACATAATCAGGTTATCGCCGCTCAGGATGGCCGTCATATACATTGGCCGGGCTGTCGTCAGCGTGATAACGGCAATTTTCTGGTCCATGTTCTCTCCCTCAGAAAAGCAAAAAGGCCGCTAATGCGGCCCCGTTGCTGGCTATTGGTTTCCCGTCCGCGCTTAGCAGGAAGTAAATTGTCAAAAGTACCCTCGTGGGAACCAATGGCTGCGGAGAAGATAAACGGTTTGTACTTTGTGTTTTTACGGGTCAATAACTTTTTTTAAATTTTATTGGGGTCTGGGTCCGGGTTTGCATTGTCATGCCAGGTACGCTGCTGCGGACTATCATGCCCGCATGGTGGCTCCTCGCGTGACCACTTGCCCGCCCACCAGAAAACACCGTTACGCCGCTCGCAGGTGCCACACAGGCTGCAGATGTGCGTCCGGGATAATGGGTCCAGATAATACCGATGGCCGGGGGAGTTGCTTTCTCGCGCCAGGGTGTTGCGTGCCATTACGCAGCCTCCCGCACAATGCCCGCCCGCTCATAGGCGATCGCCAGTAAATCCTCTTCGCTCGCATTCAGGGCAGAAAATGCCGTTTTGCCGCCGCAGCTACCGTCCGCGTGGACCGGAACCAGCCAGGGATAAATCGCCCGGATCTCTTTCGGCGCGGCGTGCTGGTGGTGCCATTTACAGAGGGGGAGAACGCGGTAATGCGCCCCGGGTTTCTCGCGCCCGTCGATATGGTGGAGACTGATAAGCGGCTGATCCTCGCCGTGCAGCCCGCAGGCGACACAGGACAGGCGGGCGAGGGCTGTCATTACCCGTTTTTCGTCGGCGGTGGGGGTTCGGCCTTTCAGCCCGCGCGTGGCCTTCTTGCGCACAATGGCAACCGGCGCGGCCTTTGGAGCTAATGCGGCTTCTCTTCGCTTTTCCTGCTGTCGTTCAAGCTGGCGAGCGGCTGACGCCTGGCGTTTTTCCTTTTGACGTTGCTGATAAGCAGGGTCAGCCATTTTGGCTTTTTTACGTTCCCGCTCACGCTCAGCGGCACGCAGTTGCTTCTCATATCTTTCATTTGTGATGCCCATAACCAGAATCCATATAAAAATTTCCTTAGATTCTTGATCAATTATACTGATACATCAAAAGGTTTTGGCTTTATCTAATGGGGAAATACGGAAAAGATAAAAATATTTTCCTTAGAATTACTATCTGTAATATCATTTGAACATATGAGGATTTACAGAGAGAGTGAAAGGCAAATGGTTACTCCCGACATCATCGTTTTTGACCTGTGCGACACCCTTGCCGATACCCGGCACCGCGCCCATTTGATACCGCCCGCCAGCACGGCACGCATAGCATCAAGCTGGGATCGGTACAGTCTGGCGTGTGGTGGCGATGCGCCAATCCCCCCAGTTATCCGCCTGCTGATGACGCTAAGTGAGCATTACCGCATTTTCATTCTTACCAGCCGTGGCGAAGTGGCCCGCGCGGAAACCGTCGCCTGGCTGGCTCGCCATAACATTCCGTATGACCGACTGATCATGCGCGGCCCGGATGAACACCGCGAACCTGCCGCCGTTAAGGCCGAATGGATTAAGAACATTGGCCCGGCCCATATCTTCTGCGCGTTTGACGACAACGACGACGTGGTGCGCGAGATCCGCAGCATGGGCATTACCTGTATGCAGGTTGCGGATTACAGGCCACCAGATTACAGCCCGGAGAGTGAGCACCTCACCTCCCCGGCGCTTTCCACCTTCAAAAACAGCTACGTGTCTTTGCTGTAACAGCTAACTCTTAAGGAAACACCATGATTATTGCCTCCCGCCATGAAGTCGCTTTTGAAATTATGTGCGCGCTGAATTCGACCGACATAACGCCGGTATCTGAGCTGTCTGTCAAAACCGGCAGAAGCAACTCAGCCATTGAGCAGGTTATGAGTCCACTGCGTCGCGCTGGGCTGGTGGAAAGCCTGCGCGGCCCTGGTGGCGGATACCGGATGACGCGCCCGCTGACACAGATCAACGTTAACGATCTGGTGAAAGCCCTTGATACCTCGCACATCAACAAACGGACGACGGGGTTTCTTGCTGCGCTAATGCCACAAATCCAGGCCACGCCGCTTTCTGAGTTGGCCGATCGCCAGGCTGCATCATTATGAGCAAAGACTATCCAGTGTTTTTTAACGACGAAATGGTGCGAGCTATTCTCGACGGTCGCAAAAGTCAGACGCGTCGGTTGATCAAGCTATCGCATGAACGCGGCATGCTTAATCCGGTAGTTCGTGGGCGTAATGGCGAAGCCTCAAGCGTCACCTGCAGACTGGCTCCTTCGCTGTGTCCATACGGCCAGCCGGGTGATCGCCTCTGGGTACGCGAGACGTGGGCGCTGCTTGGCAATGAAGATGGCTGCTGTGTGGACTGGCATGACAACCTGTGTAAAGGCGATGAAAGGTCAGCGGCGCGAGTTTACCGCGCCAGCTGTGAGCGACACCCCGGCGACTATGGTCTGTGGTCCATACCTGATGATGCTGACTGGAAGCCTCACACCGAAAATCAAAAGTTTGACGGTGCCTGGCGTCCATCTATCCACATGCCGCGCTGGGCATGCCGAATTCTGCTGGAAATCACCAACGTGCGCGTTGAGCGCCTGAACGACATAAGCGAGGCCGATGCTCAGGCCGAGGGCGTAACCCCCAGCACACACCAGATAACGCCTCCAGAGGCTGTTTATCGTGTCGGTTTCGGTGATATCTGGCGCAGCATCTACGGAGAGGAGAGCTGGGAGGGCAATCCGTGGGTGTGGGTAGTTGAATTTAAGCGCGTCCAAGCCACCAGCCCAAAGGAGGCCAGCCAGTGAGTCTCTTTCAGTGTGAAAACTGCGGGTGCTGTGAGAATACCGTACTGTCATCGCAGGGGTTTAAAGGCTTGTTTACCCAATTCTTCGACTGGAGCTACGCGCCGGAACGGAAGGGCATGCTGCTGTGCTCTGCCTGCGGACCGGTGAAATTCAAAGACGGTACACCAACCGAGTTCGGTCAGTGGCATAACCGGTTCCCGCGCACTTTCCTGCCCAAAGGGCAATTCGTCACGAACAGCGTCGGCAACCTGGCTCACCGGGAAACCGGCGATGAGGATTTTGCGAAGTATGCCGTGGAGGCCGGGCAATGAGCGATCGCTTCTACATGATGTGTACGCGTGAAACCGTGGGCAGCAATGCCTCGTTCCATCGTCATAACTGCAGCGGCTACAGCACCAACGTCAGCGAGGCACATGTTTATACGCTGGCCGAAGCGCAACGTAGCTGGGAGCTGGGCCGTGAAATTGATCAGCCAATATCTGCCGACGCGGTAGACGGCCTGACGGTTTATCACGTTGACCACCAGCATATCCCTTATGAAAGCGTGATAGAGCCGGACTGCACTGAGTACGTCGCTTTTGTTAAGGGCAACTGGAACGGTAACGACGTTTACTGGCTGTCGGACCTGCTACCGACTGATGATTTTAGTAAGGCCCGGGTATTCAGCGCCCCAGCCGGAACCGAAACCAATCTGGTCTGGATGCCGTTTGCACTGGCCGACGCGAAGAAGCGGCGCACGTTCAGTATCCACCAGCTGAACCGGCACACAATGATTCAGGGCGCGGGGCTGCGGGTGCCGGAATGGTTGAAAAAGATGAGGCGCAGGCAGAAGACCCGAAGCGAGAAAATCCGCTGGAACTGCCCGCACTGCGGAAGAATCAGCTGGCAATTCAACCCTTACGATTTTGAAGGCTGTCGTGACTACAACTGCGAAGGATGGCGACCATGAACTATTCAGACCTGACACAAAAACTGTTTCCCGGCCAACTGGCTGCACCGGCACACCCAACGATCGGCATGACGAATGCCGGTGCAGCTGCAGCTGGTGTAGGCCATCAAGCCATACGCTCAGCCTGGTATGAAATGGTTGCCCTGACTCCTGACTACAGTGGCCTACCTGATGGCGTGATTGCGGCGCTGGGGCGTCCTCCCATCAGCGTGTTGGTGGAAGCCTGCAAGATGGCTGACGTGCCGTTTAACGTCATGCGCAAGGCCTTAAAGGCCATGCTGGCGGCGGCGCAAAGTGAGGAGATTGAACAGTGAGTATTGAGTCCTTATCACCAGCTGCGCAAGGCCGGGGAGCGACGAACGCCACCAAAATGGAATGCGTCAGCTCGACCGAACCAGACTGGTTTACCGTCGGTGCAATCTATGACGCTGAACCGCGTGGCCCGGACATTTGTATTTGTGGTGACAACCTTGTGTCTGACCTCAACCCGGATGACTGGTACGAAATGAGCCAGCGTGCAGACGGATTGTGGTTCCTGACTGGCTATCAGCAGTCAGTTCTGTTTCGCACCAGCGAGGAAGCTAACCATGACGATTGAAAAAGATCGGGAGGAGTCCCTGCAGTTAAAACTGCCGTCAGTAGACATCCTGAACGCACTTGATTATCGCGCTAAATGCCTACGCGATTCAATCAACAAGCTCACTGAGAAACAGCCGGAAGGGGCGGCGGAACTTCAAAAGTGCGTGACTGAACTGATCGAAGTCGGGAAAGCGAGAAAGGCCGTTAATCGGAATAAAACCTACTTAGTGACTGAGGAAGAATAACGATGGCTGAATTCACCAATGAGCAGTTGGCAGAGTACGCAAAAGGCTGCATTGAGTACGCAAAAAAGTTTCAGGATGTCGAGATAGCGCGAAAGGAAACGGCGCTCTTTGAAATGGCGTTGGCGGCGCTGGAAACTGCACCACATCCAGCGCCTGATTTGCGAGATGTCTTCGAAACATGGGCAAAATCAGAGTGCTGGAATGTTGAGAGAGGAGCGTCAGGTCATTACGTAAGCATGTCTACCCATGATGCATGGACGGTGGTTAATGCCTGCAGCACAGCCATGCCTCAGTTGCTAAGCACCATGAAACCCGCGCCAGCAGTGGACTCAGCGCAAAAAAATGAAATAGCGATCAGCAGCATGGAAAACAGCGAGGCCAGCCATGACGCAAAAATTTGATTTCAGCAATTTGAAGTGCCCTAAGTGCGGCTGCATCCCTGAAATGAATGTGCGTAGCCGTGGCATGAACGCCGGTTCGGCGGAGATCCGCTGCCCTTACAGCTGCCTGCGGTACGGTACGGCGTTTCACTCAGGGCATGAATCATCAACGCGCTTATTGCTGGTGGAGAAGTGGAAGGAGTTATTAGCGGAGCATGCGGCCAACGAAAAACAAACCGAAATTGCCCAAGTCGATATTACAAAGGAAAAAGGCTGATGTTGAAGACTAACAGAACTGGAGGATCAGCAGAACAGCTGATCGCCAGCATAAAGGGGGCAGGGAGCCTCGATGCCCTATTTTCCATACTCGGCCCTTCCGATGCGCTCAAAAACCCGCGCCAGGAGCGCAGGCTTCGCCTTATCGCTATCCCTGAGCAGTACGGCCCGTACATGGACAAATGGCCCACCGACGTAAAAGCGGAATATGACCACCTTTGCCGGGAGCGTGACCGCGCTGAAGCGATAGAGGCAGAACAACTCCAGTTTGAGGCGAAAAAGAAGTTATGAGCGGCAGCACTGATAACGCAGATCAAGAATATTTGAACCTGCAGCTGATAAGGCTGGGAGATATGCTGGGCGATGGAGACGCTGAACCCTGGGTGGGGAAAGAGTATCGCCGGATTTGCCGACTGCTGGGATACACCAGTAACCGCCGCCGAACCGATGCAGCACGCACAGAAACCATCAACACCCGCATGGTCGAGCGATGCAAGGAGGAGCAATGCCCTGGGTGTAAGCGCCATTCACTAAAACAATCCCGCAGCGGCTCGATGTCAGCTAACTGCACGATATGCGGCCTCAGTTTTAAGCTGCTACGAAGAGCGAAGAAGTTAAGCCACCAGCCCGCACTGTGCGGGCTTTTTATGACTTAAACTGTTTTATGATACAAGTTAACCGCATAGCGCGGGAGTTCATCCAATTGCGATAACACCACCGTTTATAAAAACAGGCTTACTGTACAATAATTCTCGATATCCACAATAACCCCTTGCAATAAGGTAGAATTACAGCCTAATCAGAAAGATGAAGGTAAGGAAGTATGAACATCTGTAAATGCTTCAAATGCGATACTTGCGGTACTTTAATCGATTGCAGAATTGGCATGTCCAATAGAGAGGTGCAACCCTTTCAGTTTGCTTGCCCGGTATGTGAGGAATGTATTTCTTTCATTATTGGTCATCCTGATGGAACGTTAAAAGGGGCAGAAGACATCGTTGATTTTGATGGGCCATTTAAAGGGGAAAACCCATTTGTCGATTTGCACCTAGATTTTCCTGCCTACTTTGGCGAATACGAATTGGGGAAAACGACATTCATGCGGGTTGTCGGGGAGCTGGGTGAAAACGCATATTTTCATCTCGCTCAACGCCTTGAAGTATTAAATCACCTTCTTCCGATGCAAAGAGACTTACAGCGCATTATTACTCAGTACAAACGTGGCGACATCGATAAGTTAGATGGAATCTGCAACAAGATACCCGGTGTTACATTGCGTTCCCATAAGAAACAAGACGTATTGGCCGCGTTGTACTCTGCTACTTCAATAATGTCATCTCCTTTTACTATTCACGAGCAAAACGAAGAGCTTTCGACTGAACTGCCGGGTCTTTATCAATGGCTTCACGCGCATCATCATGAAAAAACTGTCGCTTATATTGATGAGATTCTGGAAAACAATTTCCTCCAAAATCTGCATCAAGACTGCCTTAGTCTTTACCCTAAACTCATCGAGTTAGATCTACCGTTTCGCGCTACGTTCTTTTATGACTACGTTAAAGAGGGGGAGTACAGCCCGGTTGCTGCGAGGATTTCAACAGCAGATTTTGATACCTGTAACAACTTCTACAAAGACTTAGCAGAAGTGTTTTCCAGGCAGCTGATCTTATTGGCGGGGCTTAACAATCTTCTGCATCGCGGTGATCACAATGAATTTGAACCGTCTTTGAAAGTGACGAGAAAAAATGAGCCGCGCCGGGAGACTGTCTCACTGAATGCTTTTGCCGATGCCGACTTGGGAGCCAAACTCCAGTTCATTGATGAATGCTTCTACAAGGTTGATGAAACGGCAATTGATAATCGACTAAGAAACGGGATAGCCCATTACAAATATGAGTACAAGGAGTCTACTCAGGTCATCACCTATTACCCTTTCAAAGAAGGGATGAGCAGAGAAAAAGCACAAGAAATTACGTTCATTGAATTCCTTCGTAAGTCGCTACTTTTGTTCAGGGAAGTTCACAGCTTGAATCACCTGATCAAGACAACGCTTTACTACTGCGTGTTGGTATTAAAAAAGGATTTTTGATGTGGGAGCGGTTAAATAATGTGCTTAAAGTACAAAGAGATGCCTAACTAACCGAGCCGCTGCGTTTGATTCTCCGTGTTTGCAGATTGCAAACCTCCCCGCGATGTTATATATTGTTTGCAGTTAGCAAACATTTGGGGAAGAAATGCACATAATCACGGAAAAAGCTTTTGACGAGGCCGCAGAGCGTCACCCGAATGATGCGCTGGCTCTGAAAAGTACGCTTTATATACTCAAAAAAGCACGCTTCCGATCACCAGAAGAAATGCGTAAAGCGTTTCCAAGCCTGGACAGGATGAAATACAGGGATAAGTGGTACGTGCTGGACGTTGGCGGAAATAACCTGAGATTCATGTTTCACATCAATTTTGTGAACGGTCGGGTATTTGTAAAGCACATTGTCACCCACGCTGAATATGACAAGTTGGTGAAGATTTACCGGGAGAACAAAGAATGATTAATCACGAAGCAATTCACGCTGCAACCGAGCTGGCGAAGGTGATCCCCCTGATGGGGGATAACGTCTCTGAGCGCGATTATCACGACGCACTGGAGCTGGTGGAGTATTTACTCGATCACGATGAAGATAGCCCGCTGATGGATATTCTGTGCGCCCGCATTACAGCATACGAAAGCACACTTCCGGGAATCATCGCGCTTCATGAAGAACTGGAGGCAATGGACGGCGGTGTAGCGATGCTGCGGGTGCTGATTGACCAGCACAAACTGACCCTCTCCGACTTTGAGAACGAGATCGGCAAGAAATCTATGGTAAGCCTCATTCTTAGTGGCAAGCGGTCGCTGACGCTGGACCACGTCCGTAAGCTGTCGGCCCGTTTCGGTATCTCGCCTGCGCTGTTTGTATAAGGCCCGAGCTTTAACTGACAAGGAGCACTGGAATGGAAAGTGAAAGTCAGAAACGGTTTTTCGAGCTGGTGGAAGAGTATCCGGCTATCGCTCGCTTCTGGGACCGGCCAAAACGTGACTGCGACGTTGAAGCCCTGAAGGCGGGCATGGAAGGCATGAGCCACGGCGAGAAGATACTCGCTAAATTCTTTATGGCTGTCTGGCTGCACCAAAACGGCGGGTTCGACCTGATCGAGGCGGCGAGCGTGCTGGATAAGCGCCACCGGATCATGATAGCTGGCTGGTTAGCAGAGCCCTTTTGGCCCTGATGCCGCAATAAAAATTTGAGAGAGCCAGCCCAGAGCTGGCTTTTTTTGGTGATGCAAACATAAATAAGCATTAGAATCTATGTGAATTCTTTGCAGCGGGAACGCACATAGTGACGTTAGACACGAAGTTTGTTTGGGATATCTACAGGGCGTTGGGGTGGGCTTATGTGATCGTTATGGCGTTTCGCTACCGTAATGCTTTTTTCTCCAGCCGCCTGGCGTCGGCCACTACTGGCGTTCGACAGGTCTTTGATACCCTCCGCCTTGCATTCATCCTGATGCTGGCATTCACCGTCGGCGTTCTTGTATGGCCGCTCCTTCTCGCATTTGATGTATACCGGTCAATCCGGGGTAAACGTTAATGTGGTGGGCGATTGGTTTAATAGTGGCCGTGCTCGCGCTCTTTGTGGCCGTGACTCTTTCAGCAATGCAGGATATTGACGCAAATTATTGATCTCTTTGGGGGCGCTCAGGTAGGTTGTAGGCCTGATAACCCGTAAGGACCCCCAATGAGACATAAAAAGGCTTTGGCCGCACTGGCCCTCCTTTGCTCCCCTCTGGCCTCACACGCCACCAGCCACCCAGCAATGTTATATACCTGCGGCCAGTTTAAAGTAGTCGCATATAAAGATATTCCCGCCGTCACGCTGAACGGATCGAAAATGGATGATTACCAGGTGAAGCAAACCCCGCAGACGCCGGTTATCAGCTTCTCTGAATACGCAGCAGCTGGTGGATCACGCACCAACTATGAACTGCATATTTTGTCAGAAGCAGCAGTGCCAGCTTTGGCTCACCAGTGGGTAGATGCTGACAGCCGACCGAAGCGTAAAATTCAGGTGGAAATGTGTTCGCAGCCGACGGACGCGACCGCAGGCGATCCCGGGCAGTCTATGATGGAAATCCTGAGAGAAGAGGCCGAAGGTTAGGGCCAAAAAGAAAGCCCCGTTAAGGGGCTTTAAAATCAGTCTTCAAACTCGCCGTCGCGCAGTTCACGCTTACCTTCAATAATTTCCCAGGCACGATCCACACCCTCGCGCATAAGCTCATATGTACGGTCGCGGTCGTTGGAATATGCACCTACAAAGATGATGTATTCAAGCTCAGGCTCCCCGAACACAGGTGAACATCCGAAATCATGGTATGCAGCCTGCCATTTGCCCCAATTGTCTTTTGGCACATGGAAGAGCTGCATAGCGCGATCATTGGTTGAGAACTCAACAAAACTCGCTGAAGCGCCAGGGGATGTGACTGCTCGGGCGTGACCGTCAAAAAAATATTGGCGGGCATGATTCAAGCCTTCCACGTAAAAAACCCGACCATCTGATACCTCTTTCATGACCAAAAACACTTCACGTCGCTGAATACTCATTTTTATACCTATAGTTAGGGGCGGCAGTGGATGATAAGTATGCCCCATCTGCCGTATGGGAAAAAGAGCTTTTGTTACGTAGGGATATGAGGGTATAGGCGGAATTAGAAAAGCCCCTTAACGGGGCTTTTTTCATGCGGTGGCCGTGGCAATTACCCGCTTAAGCCTGGCTTTTTCGAACTCATCAGCCAGTAAATCCGTCGGGATGCCAGTAGCCGCGAACTGGTCCAGCGCTTCTGCCCGGATGAAGGTTTCCGCATCGTTAAGGATCTCCATCGCTTTTGTCGTCGGCATAACGTAGTGCAGCTCCGGCTCGTCGCTTTCCCGCACGCCGATGTAGATCCACGCCTGCTGGCCGATACCCTGCGCCTGCAGGAACACCAAGGCAATGGCAACTGGCAGGTGTAGATGCTGATAACTGTGCAGCTGGTGGCCGTTCGTCATGACATCCCCGATCGCTGGCTGGGGAATATTTTCAACGTACCACTCCCCCCGTTTAACGTCCGCAGCTACCAGCATTGGCGTGCGTCTAAGCAGAGAGTGTGCAAACTCGATATCCAGTGCAGGGGAGAACGCCTGTGCATTCAGATCGGCTGATAACGCCTCAATATCCGCTGCGTTTTCACCTTCATCCGGCAACCAGTAGCGCACCGCGCCGCGTGACCATACTATTTGCGCTCCCACCAGCTCGGGCTTAAAGCCGGTTAGCGCAAGTAATGCACGATCAATATCCGGTTGCGCCAGCTGATTATCCGGGCTGGTGGATATGCTCATCCCTTCGCAGATTTGATATACCATCACTTCGCCTTTTTGGTGCGCTGAGTATCTTTTGCTGGCTCGACTTTTTCCGACGCCGGCACGACGGTTTGCAAAACGGTTTTATCGCCTTCCGGGGAACCCTGATCCACGCCCATCAGCACCGGAGTGATCACTGCCTCCAGCAGACCATACGCCACCACCATTCCCTGCTTAGGTTCAAAGGCCTTGCCGCCGTTATCCACTACCAGACGCAGCACAACCTCGCGTTGATCGCCAGGTAACACTAAGGCCACACCCTCAGCCAGGCGCGCGAGGTGTAGTTTTGCGATCTCCGGGGCCGGGTAGATTTTCATCACATGACCTTCCGGCACGTCAAACGATATGCCTGTATGAATCCAATACGCCTGACCAGGCGTTACACCCGGGCGCTGGATTACATCGAGGCGCGCATTAAGCACCCGGAAAGGAACCGCAGCACCGACCAGATCCGGCATGGTGGAGTTATCATTCAACAGGGTGATATTCAGGGTAGTCATTTGGTCGTCGCCTCCTGGCGCTTGAACTTGTAGTAGCGGCGAACCGCTGATTTATGTTTTCTCTCGAACGTTTCCAGAAGACCGCGCTCGATAAGACGCCGCGCTGCCTTCAAAAACACCGTGCGCTCCACATCCACGTTTCGGGCTGTGATCTCCTTGTGCCTATCGAGCTGGTTAAAAATCTTTATCTCAACCTTGCTCAACCTCAGCGGCACCATAGGCGCGATGACGGCTGGCTTTATGCGGAGCCGGTAATAAGTGTCATAACGGGTCAGGATCTCGTTATCTACCAGGTCCTGCAGCGCCGTGCGGATACTGTGGCTGCTGGCGCTCGGCATGACGGCGGTAAACATGCGACGACTCAGGTTTTTTTTCGGCTGGGCAAGGAAAATTGCAATAATCTGCGCGGCCTCCTGGGGATAGTTAGCCGCATAAATCTGGAGTTCTGGGAAGATGTTCTTCAATTTGTTATCCTGTCTGTGGCTTTTCAGAGAGCCAATCGCACTGAGTAGGGGGGTGGCATAAGCTGCCCCCTTATTCTTTCCGTCAGTCCTGGGTCCATCTTTCGCCGGTATCGACGCAAATCATGCCGTGACACACCCGGCCCTGATCCAGACGAAACGCCATCCCGCCGTGCTTCATGCGCATCCGCGCGAATTTGAGTCCACTCAGGTAGGCAAGCGGCATCGAGGCATCACTCAGCCCGTCCTCTTCACATACGCCGTCCTCGGCATCAATCACTCCACGGTGAAACTCGCTCAACACCTCGCGCCGATCGTCAAAGCGGATCACCTCGCCATATTCAGCGTCGCGGCTGTACTCAATCACGCCGCGCTTAACCAGCTGCGCCACGGTTTTGGCGTTCTGGAAGATATCCGGGCCAAAATAGACGCCGCGCGATGAATCAACGTAGGAGCCATTGGAGTAAGTGCCAATAGGGTTTTGAACGTCGTGAGCGCTGGCGACGGCCACAAAGAGACGGCTCAGGTTGTTGGTCAGTGACACGGTATTACCTCTTTTTATGCCGCTGGCCGTAATCAGGGCGGGAAGGGCCACTAAATGCGGCATCCACCAGCGCAACGACGGCCAGATGTTCGCGCCGGTAGTAATCCAGTAGCTTCCGGGCGGCGGTTTCGGATACCTGCTCGACATACAGACACGCGGCCTGCTGGCTGGGGTATTCCTTTTCGAGTGTCAGGAGGGGTACAACGTCGGACGGGGTGCTGATGCTGAATGCAACGCGGGCTTTGCCGCCTTTGGTACCAGCAGCAAAAGTGATTTTGTGGTCATCGACTACAAATTGCTGGTGGGTCAGAACCGAACCGGACATTGCGCCTCCTTAGTTCGTTCGATTCTGACCTAACCTCAGTGCTCTTTCAAATAAAAAAAGCCTTAGAATTATGGTTAGTCTTACTTTTCCATAATGTCAGTCATGGCGCTGTTTCGGTTTTGCAGCTTGCGGAGGTAGCGCATCACGGTTTCCGGCTTCGCCCAGGTGCCTTCGTGCATGATCTGGGTCATGCTCACATCACGATCTGCCATATCCTGCGCAGCGCCGACGCGCGCGCTGTGCCCGGACCACGTTTTATAGCGGCCCTTGTTAGCCGGTTCATCGTCTTTACCCATCTTGCGCCAGATATCCTGGAAGATTTTTTCCAGCGTCGGGGTTGTCATGGGCTTATCCGTCACGGTCACGGTGCCATTCTTGCGGACGGCAGAGAAAATCACCGCTTCCGGGTGCTCATTCAGGTTTGACACGCGCAGCCACTCCAGCAGCACCCGGCTGGCGGGCAGGCTCAGATGCTTTATCACGCCTGCAGCGGTGAGCATGGTTTTGGTATGTGTCAGCTCCAGCACCACCCGTTCATCCTTCACGCTCACATCCCTTACTCTGATCCGGGCAATCTCTTGAACGCGCAGCAGCGTATTGTAAGCCACAAAAAGAAACGCCCGGTTGCGCAGGTCTGCCGGGCGGTCCGACTGGCTAAGAATATGGTTTGCGATTTGCAGGTCTGTAAAGCGGAACGGGACGGCCTGGCCGGTCTTCTCGCCATCCATCACCGATATGCGTCGGATTTTCTTGAGCGCCAGCTGTACCTGGTTGCTGTTTTTCAGGTCCGGCAGGCCGGATATGCGCAGCAGCATATTGAGCATGGCGTAATGGTTATCAATAGAACTGGAGGCCAGCCCGGCGTCGTGCAGGGTGAGGAAATAATCGCGTGCATCACCTGGCAGCACCGGCAGCGGAGATATGCCACGCTCGACACACCAGGCAGACCATGACCGGATCACCACCATCAGCTTTTTAAAAGTATTTTCAGAATAGGCCTCCCGGTCATCCATAAAGGCACGGAGGTTTTTCTCCACCTCGGCAGATGTCAGGCCGGTTAATGCTGGCAGGGCTGCGCCGTCGCCATCAAACAGTGTAACTTCATCCATAAATCACCATAATTCTAAGAAATAGTGAGCTACGTGAAATCTGAGGTTCCAGCAGTGGCTAAGTGCCCAAGTTTTCACGTAGAGCAAAACTGATCACTCTGCGGGTGATCATAACGCATAGGTATAGATAATGCCTATTATCTATAGTAATCTTTTTAGCACGATTTGTCTGAAAGAGGAGTGCGTTTTAGTTAAGAGTGTTTCTAAAGCCTTTTGAATATACAGGTATGATCCAAAAGCGTGTACCATGCACGACAGCCTAAGAGATAGCGTGATCACACGATCACTGCGCAGGCGACAACAAGTACAAGAGCGATGCAGACAACCGCATTTTCTTACACTAGATTCTAAGGGTTTCGCAGGTTGTCATACACCGCAGATAAGGAGTTACAGATGCCAGTTTTTGACGACGCAATATTCGAGCAGCACTACAAGGAGTTTCTGAAAGTAAAAGCCAGCTGGCTGGAACTGGTTAACTCCCTCGCGGTACATCACAGTAAAAATGCCCGCGACGAGCTGATACGCCCTGTCGCATTTACCAGTAATGGAACGGTATTTCATAAGGCGCTCGAACTGCATATTAAATGGAAACAATTTGCAGAGTTCGCCGATGAACGTAGAAAAAGAAAAAGCATTGCTATCGCAGCCGCGCTTTATTCACCAGTGCCGTTAATGGTTATTGAGCCTGTCCGTTTTTCACTGACAGTATTTAATGCCACAACGACCACCAATATGACGCGAGAAGACATATTACAGAGATATGAAAAGCAGCGGATTAAGTTAAAGAAAATACCTTTTAGCACCGCCAGCATCAATGCGCTCAAGAAAGAGGCCGAGTGGTTCGAAGCCATGCCCGCAGGGCGTATGTTCAGGTGTCGCACAGAAGGCTATGAGGATACAGTTGCAGAAATAACATTCCAGGGCGAAACAGAATCGCAGAAAGTAAGATATGGCGCACACGGCGCATTTGTTTATCATCCGGGCTGGACTAAGGAAAACATTCTTATCCAGGATAAGCCAGTATTAGAATATGCAGGCAAGTACGACTATATAACCCCGGTGCAATGTTCATTATTTCCGTCGAGCAAACTATACGATATTGAAGACATTAATAGAGCCGATAAAAAGACTCAGCAGCGCGCTATAGTAGAGCAAGCAATCCATACACGCCGATATAACTTTGAGCGTCGGGCCACCAGCCGCATGGTGCGAGCGCAGGCAGAAGGTAATGCATCAGCTGTCGCGTTAAAAATAGAGCAGGACCGGAAGGATATGACTCTTTTGAATGAAAGAGATCTTGAGCTGCTGGAGAAGAAATTAGCTTCGGACGATCTGAACGTTCTTAAGATTACAGAGCTGCGGGAAATGTACGGCGATACTAAGCCTCGCCGTGGTAAGAAGTTCAAGCAGCTGGCACAGCGAAAGTAACATGAGGCGGGGGCGTACCATGCCCCCTCCCTCAGTCTATCAGGCTGTCGTATTGTTCCAGCTCCGCCAGCGCATCTGCACGCTTCTCACCCATTTCCAGCCCGGTTTCTTCTTCCGCAGGCCGGTAATCAACAATCATCTGAAAACAGTATGTATCCCAGCGATCGGGCGATTTGATATTTAGCTTGGTGCGCATGTACTCCTTTTTCATCATCGCCACGCGGCCATCTTCCTGCAGTGACCAGGGGATTTTGGACGCCTCCTCAACCGTTTTCTTTGAACTATCCAGTCGCATACGCCCTGACTGGATAGCGTCACGCGCGGCGAAGTTCGCCCAGGCTCGCTGACTGACAAAGCGCTCCTTATCCTGACGAGAGAACAGACGCTTGGTGCTGCCCCAGCGTATCCGGGTAACGTTAACGCCCCGCCGCTCCAGCTGGTCTGCTGTTGCCGATCCCACACCATCACCGTCCACGGCGATTGTGATGTTCGGGAATTTAGATGATATGCACTCATTGGCGATGTAATCACCGAAGGCAGTGGGATTCATGTTCCCAGGCATTTCCGTAACGCTGAATGGAACCACTCGCCGCTTTTCACGGTATCCGCTTACCCGGCTGATGTTAAGGATAGACTTATCACGACCGTTACCCACGTCAGCGGTTGCCACCCACCCCCAGCCCTTCTCAAGGTACACTTTGCGGCGCTGCGCGCGTTCACAGGCATCGCGCCCCAGCAGGAAGCCGTTAATCTCAGTCGGGAACTGCCCCAGTACCTTCACCATGTACTCAAGGGAGTCACGCCCACCGTACTCAGCCAACTTCATAATGATGAAGTCGAGGGTAACAAACGGCGACTCTTCGGAGTTCAACACAATGCTGTTCCAGATGCCGTTCGGATTGTCCGGGGTCTTCGCCATACCATGATGTGAGTCGTAGAAGTACCCACTTGGCCGTGTCGGCTGGCTCAGCATTAGCATGCGGTTGTCGGATTCGGTCAGTGCGCCGGTCATTACGCCGATCGCCTTATCACTGATACCCGACGCTTCATCAAGGATCAGCAGCAGGTGTTTGGCGTGTTCCCCCGCGAGTGACTCCTCATTACCCAGGCGGTAGCCCTTACACAGCACTTCCCAGATGCCCTTGCGGCTACGCTCATAAAACATCGTATCCGTCAGCACAAAGTGGTTATGCAGCCACGGATGGCGCTTAACAGCGTTACTCCAGAACTGTTTTACGTATTTGAAAACACCTGATTTCACCTGCGAAATTTTGTTAGCGACAATTACAACGCGAGCATCAGGGTAAAGGATGATATAAATCATCAGCATCATGGCCGTAAGCGATGATTTGCCGGTGCCGTGGCCTGATGTAACAGTCGTCCTGCTTCCTATCTGCTGTACTGACTCCAGGATCTCGTCCTGCTGCCAGCTCGGCTCCATGCCAAACAGCTCGACGACGGCCAGCCCCCAATCGTAGCGGTAGCGGATAACCATATCGCGCCAACGCGGGTCCGTGGTGACGCACTTTATTTTCTTTTTGCCGGAGGCCATTACTCGTCATCCTCCGGTTGCTCTATGGATATCTCGATATCCTCGCCGTACAGCTCAGAAGTGGCTTCATAGTCGATATCCAGATCGGTCGTATCATCGTCAAACTCCCCTTCACGGCGCGATCCGTCCTTACCGGTATCACCGTAACCCCGCTCATCCACAATGCGCGCCACGGCTTCCCGCTTGTCCTGAATAATGGCTTCCCGGCTGGCCTGTTTCGCACGATAGCGGCGTGCCTCTTCTTCCAGCTGGTCGTCGTCCACCTCTCCGCCGCCTTCCACTTCTGGCTCGGTGTCGCGGATCTCCTTCTCCAGTCGCAGCGCAATAGACGCTGGCAGTTTTACGCCGTGCTTCTCGATGTACTCTGCCGTCTCAAAAATATCCCAGTCGTGCTCCTCACGCAGCGCGAATGCCTGGGCGATCACCTCGCCTTCGTTCGACTTCGCGGCGTGCTTTTCATTCTCGCGCCGGTTCTTATCCCTGCTGGTGGATATAGCCTCCACCCGGGAAACGTGATCGTTCATCAGGTAGCCGACTTCAATCAGCAGTTTGGTGAGCTTAAGTACCGGGTGCGGCCCGGATGGCCCGTCATCGTCGTCTTGCCCTCGCTTTTTAGGCTGCTGCAGCTGTGAAATCTCTTCTTCAAAGACTCCAACGGCGCGTGCTGTTGTGCGCTTTAGCAATTCCATATGCGCCAGCGTGTCATATAGGGTTCTCGCAGCGCTGACCTCCAGACCTTCACCGATCAGCTCCTCCGCTGCTGAATAGTCAACCTGTCTGGGGTGGCCGCGCCGGTTCGGTACCAATTTGGTTTCGTGGTCCTGCTGGAACGGCTTACCCTTCCCTCGTGGCTTAGGGGTGTGGGTAACGGCGGGTAAAGTGATCTTTTTGGCCTGTGTGCCCTTTTTATTCTTTGATGCGGCCGCTTTGGTGGGTGCGTCTTTTTGCGGTTGGGAAACCTCGGCCAATGCCTTGCTGTGCGCGGCTTTGCGGCCTTTCTTCGTGATGATCAGATCATCAGAGTGATCACTTTTGCTATTGGCCTTTTTACCGGGATTTTCACCTGTTTTTTGGCTGAATTGACGCCTCACTGTGTTGGCGTTTAAGCCGTAGTGATCAGCGTACTCCTTATAAGTGATACCGCGCTCTTCCTTAAGTAATTCAAAGGTTTTGCGGTGTTCTTCCCAGTTTACTTTAGCCATCGATCATGCCATCAGGTACATCATGATTCGATGGTATGCGGTCTGTTTTTTGCAGTGATCACTCCGGTGATCAAAAAAGTGATCAAATAAATGATCACAGCGGAGTGTTAGCTAAAATATCGCGCCTAAAAAGTCCTTTACTACTGGACTTTTTTACGACTTTTGGTACATTTACGGTGCGATTTAAACTCTGAAATTGTCCAATAAGGAATTATAAAGTGACTAAGAAAAACCTTGTTTTTGTAGCAGTGGATGCAGGTTCCGGTAACGTGGCGCTGACTTTTGAGCGTGACGGCAAGATGTTTACGCAGGTTACGCCCGCGCTGGTGCGCCAGGGCAACCAGCAAA
This sequence comes from Leclercia adecarboxylata, assembly GCF_006171285.1. Classification (NCBI taxonomy): domain Bacteria; kingdom Pseudomonadati; phylum Pseudomonadota; class Gammaproteobacteria; order Enterobacterales; family Enterobacteriaceae; genus Leclercia; species Leclercia adecarboxylata. The sequence goes on from NZ_CP040893.1 coordinate 83,133, forward strand.
CCATTGCCAGCGAGGCAACCTCTTCCTGGATCACCGAAGGCCGCAACTACGCCGTAGTGAAACAAGGCGCAGACCTAGTTGATACTTGCGACCCGGATTATCAGATTAGCGCCGCACACCGCGTGCTGGTCATTGACGCCCTGGTGCGGGCAGGACTGAGTGATTGCGACGTGGTGCTGGCCGAGACGCTGCCGGTTAACCAGTTTTACGCCGATAAAGGCGTTATTGACCACGCCCGTATCGACGCGAAGGTTAAGAGCCTGATGACGCCGGTAAGTAACTATAACGACGCCATTGCCGCACCGCGTATCGTGCATGTTGAAGTGTACCCGGAAGCGATTCCTGCTGTGGTATCCGCGCAGGCCGATGATCCATCACTAAACGAGGCCCAAACCCTGCTGGTAGCCGACCTTGGCCGCTTTACATGTGATTTGGCCGTCGTGGACAGTGAATTGCAGGTTGTCAGTCGCCGGACCTCTGAGAACGGCGTACACGTCATGATTAATCGTCTTCATGAACTGCTGCAGGACTTCGAAGCCACCAGCGAAAAGCACATTGATGCAAAAAACCTGAGCATTGAGAGTATCGATCCGATTATCCGCCAGGGCTTTATCGGCTCACGCCTGGAAGCGGCGCGCCACAAACGCATTGACGTTACCCCACTGATTGAGCGTGCAGCGGCAGAGCTGAGTGAAATTATTCGTTCAGATATCCGTAAACTGCATCGCAACTTGCGCGACGTTGACGCTATTCTGCTTGTGGGCGGCGGCGCAAACTATATCGCCGGAAAAATTCACGGCCTTGGGGATCATACGGCTGATTGGCACGACCTTGTGATCACTCCTGACTATCCTGAAATGAGCATTGTTCGCGGCGTCTATATGGCCTTGATGGCAAGCCGCGACGATATTATCGCTGAGCTGAACGGGTAAACACGATGGGAAACCAGACTATCAAGCTAAACGGGCTGGAAGAATACAGCCCCATCACCGCCGCTTTGCAGGAGCACTATAACAGCCTGCAAACGAACATATCGAAACGTCGTCTGATGTATAACTCCCTGCGCAACGGCTACGCACTGGAAGTCATGGGGCTTGGTGGGCTGGTTGAACTTTTGGCCCGGCAGGACTTTATGGCAATGCCAGAAGCAGAGCGCCGCGCACGGTTTATTGCGATGGCTAATGCTCTTACTGGGGATATTTCGGTTAACCAGGCTGCTCCACCAGCAACGTCGAAATACAGCACTGACCCAGATCCGATTAAACCAACAGCTACAGTTAAACCGGAAATGAGCACCGATGAATCCCCGGTTCCGCCACCAGCGGAAATACGAGGCAGTGCGGCCAGCTCAACGCACAATGACGATGAAATGATGACTACGCGTGTTGAAGAGTCGCTCCCTCAGAACTCTCCATCTGCTTTGAAGTTAAACAGAACACGGAAAAAGTAATGCCCTGCGACGGGCGGAATCATTCATGATTTCAAAAGCCATGCGCGAAAGTGCCTGGCTTTTTTCATATTCCCTTTCCTTCTCCTCCCGGGTGCCGCCGTTGAATGGCAGATCGTCATAACATACCTGCCGCCCTCCCCGGACCTTGAACTTGTATCCTTTCACGGAAGTCAGCATGTACTGGCGGGGATAAGCGTTCGGCAAGGAAAGACAGACGGCAAAAGGGGATTTAAAGAAGGTGCGAACCACATTGGTTACAGCAGTGTGATCAGCGCTCATGTGCGGATAAGCCTCATCCAGCGCGCTCATGATTTCAGAAATAGTCATGTACCGGCGTTCCCGCAACATAATACTGGCGACTTCAACACTGGTGATCCGTAAATGCATGCCCGCCTCCCCATCATAAATATGATAGAGATTCTAAGGAATGTTTTTATTTTCGCCAGATCATATCGCTATTTTTTTTGGTCAAGCTCTCAGATATGGTCTTTTGGCCCCAAACAGGACATAAAATCACAAGCCGCCCCACCGAAGGGGCTGGCAAGCGTATTGATTTTAGTTTTTGGCGCTTTGTGCATTCGCTGCGGCATCGCGTACTGCCTGGCCGTAGCTGTAGGGGAGTACCCCCAAACGTGGAGACGTAGGGGCTACACGACTGCCCGGCTTACGCTTGGGGATAGCAAAGTATTCTTCGCTATAAGGTAGCGGGATTTCGCGTGTGAACTTGAACTTGGTATCGTGAGATAACCCGGTAAACGCGTAATCGTCATCTGTTTTACGGATAACCATTTCGCTCGGATAGATGTTTTCAGGTTCTGTTTTCTTAGATGTGCCGGGAACAACAATCACGATTGGATTGCCATCCTCTTCACCTACACCGACTACCAGCGCCGGGCGAGGTTTGGCGCGGACTGGTTCTTCGCCTTCTTCTGGCGCTTCTTCGAGAGGGAAGTAACTCCAGACAATAGAACCGAGTGTTGGCATGCTGAAAAAACGGTACTTTGCTGGTTTGGTGTTGTTGCTTGGGGTAGTGCTTGGGGTAGTGCTTGGTGTAGCTTGTAGGTGCATATTAGCTTCCTTCTAGTATAGTTTCATAAACCTCTCCTCCGGTATGTGCTTAACGGGACTATTGTCACGTAAATACTGGATTTGAGCGTCTGTAAAGTCCGCGTCTTCGGCTTCGTAGCTCGGTAGATATTCATCAGCGAGTTTTCGAAGAGCCAGATGCAGCACGTCGGTTTTGTTCAGGCCCGTTTCCTTGATCAGCGCGTTTAAAGTTTCGTCGCTGACCCCGTTCAGGGTGTCCTGGCTTCTCAGCCTGAATAAAAAGCTTGATGCTTGTTTTTCAGTAGAGATATTCATACTTGTAAGTCCTATAGATTCTCTTTTATCTAATATTCAATGTGTTAGCTGCCGATTGGAAAAGAGCAAAACGTCCAGCCGCCGTATACACATCGATCTCGCACAGTTTTAAGGTTTGTGTGAACCTGTCTTTAGTTTCAATCACCTCCGGGCAAAAGCCGTTACTCAACTTCCCGAATGATATACTTTTTATATCATCAAAGTCAAATGTTTTTTCATATTTTTGTTGACTTTCCGAGAGTCATATTGTAAGCGATTGATTATGATGTGTTTTTATTAAACAAAAAAACCCTGCGTTCGCTAAAAGGCAGGGTTGCAGAGGTCATTTTAACTTAACGCAGCGGTTACGCCTGCGGAAACTGCCCCAGAATACGACGGCGGTACTCCTGATCAGTGAAACCGGCTGCAGCAACTTTTAACCAGTGTTCGTCCACCAGCGGCGACTCTTCTGCATTGCTGCAAACAGTATGGAACGCCTCTTTGTAGTCGTGATGCGTCTGGTAGAAATAGCCCTCACTGAGATGAGCCTCTGATACCAGTAGCATACGGTTGTCCTCTTCGGTCATTCCTGCTGTCAGGACTTTAAACGCCACCTCTGAAATCAGCGCAGCATTATCCACGATATACAAAGCATGCTGGTTAAAATCGCCCGCTAACGATTCCTCGAAGCCTACCCGAACATAACGGAAGTCCACTTTATCCCGAACTTGCCTTATGAGCGCCGGTATCAGCAGCGGGTTAATGGAGTGGTGAAGGCCCAGCGGATTGAGCACGCTGTTAAACATGGAATGCAATTCGCCGATCATGTTGTTCAGGCGGCTTTTCGCAGTGGACACAAATATGATCTTCAACTCAGGCTGGAAGAGTACCGCCGTGGCGCAAATCAGCGCATACAGACGGCTCCTGCCCATTCCATCTGTTTCAATGGTGGATACTCTGGAACCCGGGCGCTGGATGGCATTCACAATATCTCGTTGTACCGGCGTCAGCTCCACTCTAAAGGTTTCTTTCGCGGTAACGATCCAGTCCTGGCCTGCGCCTGGTCCTGCTAAAGTCATTTTTTCAATCCTTTTTGGTAATCAGTCAGAATAAAACCCTGAAAAGTAGCGATGGCCACACATGGCACCAGGGATAAAACACTGCTACCTCCTGGCCTTCTAAGAGCTTTATCCTGCTTTAATTGGTGAGACACCAGGGCGCTACCCCTGCTTACTTCCGGTCCGCTCAGTTTTGGTATTGACTGCCCAGGTGCAGCCCAGCCGACTGTATACCGGTCTTTCCTCCCGCCTGCGGTGCAGCTCGCTTGAGCACGTCTCAGTGTATGGTTATGCCGCTGGAGTCTTTTCTTTCTCGGATTCCGCCAGAGCAATGAGGCGCTCGTCCAGCTCACGTCGATAGCTCTGCATGTAGTCCAGCTGGCTATTCAGGCGGCTCTGTTCAAGAGCATCAAGGTCAAGAAAGCGATCCATGCCGATGAATGCCACCAGCTTTTGAATGCGGTCAATTAACTGTGTCCGTTCAGCTTTAATGCGCTGGTGGAATGGCGGCAAACCAGTTACGTCGCCCACCAGCAGATGCGTGTTTTCAAAAAGCTCGCGGGGAACCCAACTGACGTGGCCGGTGAAGTCTGGCGTATTGGATGGTCCCTGCGAGTTAACAACAAGATAGCCTTCGTCCGCGCCGTTCTCGTTAGATGGCAACACCCAGCCACGAAACTCGTTATATGTTGCGCGTGTCGCCGGGGTGGCGCTGGCGTAGATCGTGCCTACATAAAGCGGCATTGCTAACACTGGTATGGTCATGTTGGTCATCCTATGGATAAAAAAAAGGGCCACAGATGGCCCGAACATTACGGAGTCGCGGTCGCCACACCTTTGTGTGGCTATAAAATCTGTTGGTGGCCCCTGCCGGATTCGAACCGGCGACTCCGCCCTTATGAGGGGCTTACTCTCACCGCTGAGTTAAGGGGCCTAAGTGGTGCATGGGGCAGGATTCGAACCTGCGATGACCTGACTGAACAGGAGTTAACTAACTGCGTTCGACCGCCTCCGCCACCCATGCATTGTTCTATCGTTTCTTTTTGGGCTTTCGCAGCTGCTTGACGGTAGCTACCAGGCCTTCACTGATCACCAGAAGGAAAATTAGCGCCCACCAGGGATTTCTATCCATAAAATCAAATATCGTCATTGGTAAGCCCTGCATGAGTACGCGATCGCGCGGGAGTGATTTGTGGAGGCCGGTGATGATCTCCAGCTTGCCTGATCAAAAGCACTGATTAGATCGGTATCCCCTCTGCTCATTACATGGCGGGATTTCGCGCGCATCAGCCTGCGCATTCACCACAATCAAAAAGAGCGGCCCACCTACACCATGTTTTGCCCAGCCCGATTGGGATTCGGTTTTTGGTGCTGGTCGTAGATTACAGTTTTGCACGCCCGCGCTCTTTGATTGTGGTGCTGTCTCTCCAGCTGTCACGGCATCTGCCTTCCGTCCTCGGCACACGTTACCGGGTGAGCGCCGAATACGACTACTATTCGTCACGATCCCTCGGGTTGTGTTGGTTTTGTGGTGCCGGGTGCCTCCCGGTGTTCATTGGCTGGCCTTCCACCGTGAACGGGTTCCTAAAGCAAAGAGGTGATACCACGGCAAACATAAGGCCAATTCCCCGCATGCGCTGAGCTGCATTCACCACAAATGGTTAAGCCATCGCAATGGCGTAATCATTTAGGGTGCCGTCCACCAGCTGCCGGACGGTGAAACCGGAATTGTGTGTCAGCTATGCGCAAGAGCGATTCCCGGAGAAGGATGGAGCACATAACAAACACACAATTGCAGTCTCTGTAGAAAAGCCCCTTACGAGGGCCAGGCGGACGGGGTTTAAACCTCACGGGGCGTTCTATGTGCGGGGTTACGTCGTCAACCGCGTTCACTGCCGTGACAGGGAGGGTTACTTGTCGTTCACCTTCTCCAGAACACACCTTTCATGCTGACAAGGGCGACCCGTTCCGAACTAAGACGACGTGCCCAACCAGAACATTACCCTCGTCTCCTGTTAGAGGTTAAAGAATCAGGCACGTCGAATCTTTGATGCTTTCAAAACGACACTTCACAACGCAAAAGACACGGCTTGACAACCTTGCGCCGCGTGGCCCGTTACGACGGCTCCCCGGCCTAACAACCTTGCCGGTAGCGGGTGCAACTCAGGTGCTGGCAACATTTCCTGATCCATGTCTTTAGCGTTATGTCAGTGACATAACACGCCCGTCTCTCCCGGGCTGCCAAACCGTCTCGCCCCAGTGGTTAACTGCGTATACGCCCCTCCCAGGGTGGCTTCATCATTTCCCATGCTCGTTTGTGCATATCCGAGAAAGGAACCCGGACCGCGCGCATGTACCAACGCGCCTGCTACAAACGTGGGTATGCCTCATGATGCGCAGGCCACTACACGCCCCAAAGAACATGCAAAAACAAGATGCGGGCCGGGTGCCTCCCGGTGAGGCCACTTAGCGGATTATGGACGCTGGCCCCGGTGCTGATTTACTGCTGATGGTGCTAAAGGTGCCATAACTTACCGCCCGCACAGGGTCATACCCACATCAGGTTTTTGCTGGTCGTACTGCCGCGAAAAATAAGTGCAAACAGGGATGAATTGACAATACGACCAGCAAAAACCGGAAAAAAAACGGGTTAACAACACGCTAACCCGGACATTCACAGCAAATTAAGGAAGTTGTTGCTTGGCGTTAGGAAATGTACCTAACCACGCGATAAAATACAATAGATTCTAAGGCTTTTTTATTTAATTGTTTACCAGTGCGCTTTCCGTGTTTTTGTTGAGGCAATAACGTTGCTCAGATGAGGCTCGACGTTGCCGTTTTCTCTCGACCAACGAATACACCAGCTGTTGATTGCAGGCTCAATCTCAGCAGCCATCTTCTCGCCTATTCCGGTTATTTTCAGGCGGTCTTTCGGCAGTACAGCGGCAATGTCCAGCACACTTTCACAACCGGCCTTTTTCAGCACGCTCATGGTCTTGGCCGTCAGCGGTAACTCTTCAATCGGTGCGCTGTTCGCGTCCTGGATACGCTTGTGGATCTGCGGGAAGTCCAGCAGCATACGCGCCAGAATACGGCGGTTCAGCTCCTCGTCCAGCTCGCTGTTGCGCGCCAGATCAATCATGTCGTTTCCATTATAAACCGGACGCCCCCAGACGCTCGGCACCACATCCACGGCGTACATGGCAGCGGTACGGATCTGGAAATGGAAATCAGCCAGCTCAATCACATGATCGCCAAACGCCTTACGGGCAGTCATCAGACCGAAATGGTAGTTATATAGATAGAACGTGACTTCGTTCCCTTCTGGCGTAACGAACGTGTAATGGCGCACATCCTCACGCCCGTCATGTAGATCAACTCTCTTTTTCAGGTGCTCATACAGGGCATCAAGACGATCACGCTCCTGGT